>JANMAD010000640.1:0-12674 GCA_031359515.1 Acidobacteriota bacterium
GTGAACGACTTCGCGCCTATCCCGGCGATCTTCTCGTCCACGTAACGGTTGAAGCCCTGAATCAGCGAGACGACAACCACAACGGCCGTCACGCCGATGATCATGCCTAAGAGCGTCAGCACCGAGCGCAACTTGTGCGCCCAGATCGCGGCCAACGCGAGTTTTAATGTCTCGATTAATTTCACGACGAGTTTGGTACGGGGGCAGCGTGATTATAGTTGCAAAGCCTGCGCACTGTCATTCATAGCGCAGCGCCTCAATCGGATCGAGGCGCGCGGCCTTCCACGCCGGCCACATGCCGAAGATGATGCCCACGCTGGCGGAGATGCCGATGCCGACGAGGATCGCCCAGAGCGGCACGTAAGCCGGCAACGGCGAGAACTTATTCATGGCCAGACTGACAAGTTCGCCGACGATGAGACCGACGAGACCGCCGATGCCGGTCAGCACGACGGCCTCGATCAAAAACTGCGACAGGATGTTGCCGCGCGTCGCGCCGACAGCCTTGCGAATGCCGATCTCTTTCGTCCGCTCGGTCACGGACACGAGCATGATGTTCATCACGCCGATGCCGCCGATCATCAGGGCGACGAACGAGATGGCAGTCAAGACGAGCGCGGTCGCGCCCGTCAGTTGATTATAAAAATCGAGCAGCGAGTCTTGCGACGAGACGCCAAAGTTGTTCGGCGCATCGAGCGGCACGTGGCGACGGCGGCGCAACAGATCAGTGATGTCGGCCATCACGGGGCGCACTTCGGCGCGCGTCTGCGGGCGCACGATCACGAAATAGACGGTCTGCGGCGGCTTCACTTCCGGGTAATATTTTTCATACGTCGTGAGCGGGATGAACAGCGAGTTGTCGCGCGACTGGCCGAAGAAGTTGCCGAGCGTCTGCATCACGCCGATGACGCGAAACGGCGTGCCGCCGATCCTGATCTCTTTATCGAGCGGGTCTTCATACTTGAACAGGGCGCGCACCACGTCCTGCGCCAGCACGCACACGTTCGCGCGCTCCTGCATGTCGAACTCGTTGATGAAGCGCCCGCGCTCGACGTATTGCGAATGTGTGAATTCGTAATACTGCGTGACGCCCAACAAGATAGGCGTGTCGCTCTGCTGCTGGCCGTAGCGGATCGTCTCCGCGATCTTGCGATAGATGGGCGAGACGCCGGCCACGCCGGGCAGTTCGCGCATCGCGGCGGCGTCCGCGACGGTCAAGTCTTTGCGTTGCCGCTCCTCCGCGTTCGGCGGGCGACCGAAACTCGGATCAAACTTCGAGATGAAGATCGTGTTCGACCCCAACGACTCGATCTGCTCCGCGAACGCGCGGTTCAAGCCCTGTATGATCGAGACCATGAAGGTCAACGTGATCACACCAATAGCCACACCGAGGATCGTCAACGCTGAGCGCAACTTGTTCGCCCGGATCGTGTCCACCGCCATCGCCGCCGATTCTCTTATGTCCGCGAAAGTCATAATAGAAGCTGTTAGCTATTAGCTATTAGCTTTGTCTTTAAGCAAGGAACACATTAATTCATCATTCAGTTGCTGTAAGTTTTAGCTAACAGCTAACAGCTAACAGCTAACAGCTATTCTGCTCGCAACGCTTCAATCGGATCGAGCCGTGCTGCTGTCCATGCGGGCCAGATGCCGCTGACGATGCCGACGATGGAGGAGACGCTGACGCCTAGCACCGCCGACCAGATGCTGATGAGGAGCGGGAAACTCATCAGCGCGGAGATGCCGTAGGCGAGCGCGAAGCCGCCGATGACGCCGAGGGCGCCGCCGGTCGCGGCGAGCAGCACCGCTTCGATCAGGAATTGCAGCAGGATGTCATTCTGCCGCGCGCCGATGGCTTTGCGGATGCCGATCTCTTTCGTGCGCTCGGTGACGGAGACGAGCATGATGTTCATCACCACGATGCCGCCGACGACGAGCGAGATGGCGGCGACGCCGATGGTGACGAGATAAATGTTCGCGGTCGCTTTCGAGTAAAGATCGAGAAAGACGGCCTGCGTCTCAATCGTGAAGCCGTCCTCTTCGTCGTTGAAACTCTTGCCGCGCCGGTTGCGCATGATCGTGCGCACTTGATCCTCAGTCTCTTCGATCATCTCCGCCCGCGCGGCTTGTACGAAGACGACGAGCGCGCCGGTGTTCGTGCCGAAGGCTTTGCGATAGGTCGGGTAGGGAATATAGACATAGTTGTCGCGCGAGAAGCCGAAGATTTTGCCGAGCGGTTCGGGCACGCCGATCACTTTGTACTCGCGCCCTTCGATGCGTATGTCCTGCCCGACGATCTGCGCGGGCGGCGTTGTGCCGAACAGGTTAGCGGCCACATCGG
Organism: Acidobacteriota bacterium; assembly: GCA_031359515.1. Classification (GTDB taxonomy): domain Bacteria; phylum Acidobacteriota; class Blastocatellia; order Pyrinomonadales; family Pyrinomonadaceae; genus QHXQ01. The sequence continues at coordinate 2,342 of JANMAD010000640.1, forward strand.
GGCCGATGATGCACACATCGCGCCCGGCCGCCTCTTCGCTCTCCGTCCATTCGCGCCCGCTCGTGACGTTGATGTTGTCGAAGCCCAATACCGACGCGGTCGTGCCGCGCACCAACACGCCCTCTGATTTCTGCTCGGCGTGCTTGACGGTCGCGCCCGTGTTCCACGCCATACCGGTATGCGCGCACAGCGAACAGTAGCGCACGATGGCGACGTAGTCGTCCGCCTCCATATTTTTCCGCCGGTTGTACTTGACCAAGTCCTCGCGCGAGAGAATAACCTGCGGCTTCTTCGAGACGGAGAAGACGGTCGAGCCTTGCGACGAGAAGGTCTGCGCGACCGTCAAGTCCAAACCCTTGATGATCGTGACGACGGCGATGACGGCCGCGACGCCGACGACGATGCCGACGAGCGTCAACATCGTCCGCAGTTTGTTGGCGCGCAAACTCCCGCCCGCGATGCGCAGCGATTCGAGCGCGGTATGAATGAAGAGCCAGCGCTGGCCGCCGCGTCGTGGGTTGCGCCGGGGCGCGGCACGTTGCTGCGCGTCGTTCAGCTGCGCCGGTGTCGGCTCAAGCTCCGCGACCGGGATTTGCTCTTGCGTCAACATGGGGAACTGATTATGCCTCAGCAGTATTACGGAACGATTGCGGGTTTTGTTTGTGCCGCGCCGCCGGTCAGTACCGCCTGCGGTAGCGGGCGGGTCTTGGTAGCGTTACCACCCGCCCGCTACCGCAGGCGGTACTGACAAATCATTAGTCGTACGCAGACGCAAAACAAAAGACGCGGCGAGTGTTCAGCATCGCCGCGTCGCGCCTGTTCGTTCAAGTCTGCTTCACTTGATGCGTTCGTCCTTCTCGATGTTGCCGTCGCGGATCGAGATGATCCGGTGGGCGCGGGCGGCGATGTCCGGCTCGTGCGTGACGACGATGATCGTGTTGCCCTCCGCGTGCAATTTCTCGAAGAGGTTCATAATCTCGACGCTGGTGTGCGAGTCGAGCGCGCCGGTCGGCTCGTCGGCGAGCAAGAGCGACGGATGGTTGACGAGCGCGCGGGCGATGGCGACGCGCTGGCGTTGTCCGCCCGATAGTTCGTTCGGCCGGTGCGTCATGCGATCCGTCAACTCGACAGACGCGAGGGAACGTTTCGCCATCTCGTGCCGAGCGCTGGAACTAATGCCTGCGTAGATGAGCGGCAGTTCGACGTTATGCAGTGCCGTCGCGCGGGCCAACAGGTTGAAGGTCTGGAAGACGAAGCCGATCTCTTTGTTGCGGATGCGCGCCAGTTCGTCGTCGTCCATGTCGGAGACGAGCTTGCCGTTGATCCAGTAGCGACCCTGACTCGGCGTATCCAGACAGCCGATCAAATTCATCAGCGTTGACTTGCCAGAGCCGGACGGGCCGATGATGGCCAGATACTCGCCGCGTTGCACGTCGAACGAGACGCCGCGCAGGGCGTGCAACTCTTCTTCGCCCATCTGATAGGTGCGCCAGATGTCGCGCATGGCGATGAGCGCGGCGGGCACGGCGTCGTGCGCGAGCAGGTCGCCGCGGTCGAGTCGCGCTTCAATCGGCGCTGCGGTCAGTGTAGCTTGGCTCATGGCTTATTTCGCCTCGTTCGCGTTAGTGTTGTCGCCGGGTTTGCGCGTCTGTTTCTTGACGACCATGTTGTCCTTCAACGTGCGCAGCACGCGGCTCGGCCCCGTGATAACTTCCGCGCCGGCTTGCAAGCCGCTGATGATCTCTATGTCGGACTCGCCGGTGATGCCGGTCTCGACCTGCACGAACTTGGCGTGGCCGTTCTGCATGACGTAGACGCCCTTGATGTCCTTCGGCTTCTCGCCGACCGGCGTCGGCGCGGGCACGCTGCCTTGCGGCGTTGCGCCCGGCGTCGGCGTGGCGGCGGGCTTCTCCACTACCGCTTGCAACGGCACGGCTACCACGTTCTGTTTGACCTCCGTCGTGATCGTCGCGGTCGCGGTCATGCCGGGGCGCAACCCTTCGCGCACGTCCTGCGTGAGCTTCGACATGTCTATGCCGATGATGACCTTGAACTCTTTCGCCTCCTGCACGTTCACGCGATCCTGCAAGCCGCCGCTCGCCGTCGCGGATTTGCCGATTGCTAACGGGTTCTTTTGCGTGACCGCGCCGACGATCTCTTTGTCGCCCATCGCGTCCACCTTGATCTTGACGACCTGCCCGACCTCGACCTCTTTGATCTCGGTCTCGTCCACGTTCACCTCGATGTTGATCGCGGACATGTCGGCAATCGTCATCAACGGCGTGGACGAGAAGTTGGCGAGCGCGAACTGTCCCTGCCGCGCGGGAATATCGGCCACGACGCCCGTGAGCGGCGAGACTTGCGTCGCTTTGCTGCGCTGGCTCACGTCGCCGCGCAACACCGCCTGCTGCTGATTGACGCGCGCCTCGCTCGACTTCATGCTCGCTTGCGCGCGTTGCACGCCGATCCGCGCGTCTTGCACGCTGACCTTCGCCTGATTGACGCGCGCTTTCGATTCTTCAATCGCGATCTTGCGCTGCTCTAGCTCGGCCTGCGCCGTGCGGAGCGCCACCTGCGCTTGCTCGACGCGGTCGCGCGCCGTGTCGAACTCCAAACGTGAGGCTACGCCTGTCTCAACCAATTGCGTCGTACGCTTCAACTCGCGTTGCGCCGTATTGAGGTCAACCTGCGCGCGATCTACGTTCGTCTGCGATGAGACGACCGCCTGCCGCGCCTGCGCCAGACTCGACTCGGCCACGTTCTGCGCTTGCTGCTGCTGCGCGACGTTGTTCTCGGCGGCGGAGATGGCCGTGCGCGCGTTCTGCACATCGCTAAAGGCGACCTGCACGGCCGCTGCTTGCGCCTCTTGCCCTGATTGCAACTGTGTCGGGTCGAGCCGCACGAGCGGCTGCCCCTGCGTCACGTGGTCGCCGGGGTTGACGTAAATCTCTTCGATGCGCCCCGCGACTTCACTCGTCAGGTTGATAAATTTATAGGGGCGCACCTCGCCCGATGCGGTCACGGTCGAGCGCAATTCGGGGCGCTGATCGATCTTAACGACCGTCACCTCCGGCTCGTCCTTGCGCCCGGCGGCGATGCTGATGATGACGATCAATGCGACGACGGCCACGGCGGCGACCGATATGACAATCTTCTTCTTGCGGCTCAGGGCCATAATTCCTCGCGTTCCTCTGATAGGGGATTGAAGGCCAGTCGGGACAACGGGCGATCTTGACACGAACCGGCGCGGTCTGCCAAATCCACCTAGCCGCTGCCTACGCTCATGTTCGGACTCTTCTACGTCAAATGGGCACGCACGGTTTCAAAAGATAGTGACGAGCGACAAGTGTCGGGTGACGAGCGGCGGAGTTGGGCGTACTGCTAGTCTAACCCTGAGCTGCGGGGGTGCGATAAATTACTGCTTTTCCGGTCACTTGTCACTTATCGCCCGTGATTAATGTAATTGGCGCGCACTTCTGTTTCGCGTTACAATACAACGCCGACGTTGACGCGCCGGCAGCCCATAGCGCGTGCCCGTCGCGGCGCAAATTTTCAACAGCAGTGTGCGGTTAAACTCGGAGTCCCCTGCGCATACAGGCCATGATTACCTGCGACAAGTGTCGGATGGAGAATACTGACGACGCGCAGTATTGCGACGAGTGCGGCACGCCGCTCGACCACAGTCAACGGCCGGCGGGCGCGTCGGTCGTGGCTATCTCGGAAGCGGGGGTGAACAGGTCGAGCGCGGCCTCGTGGAGCGCGGCGGCGGCCATGCCACTTAAGCAACCGGCCGCGCATGCTACGCTGACGATCCAGCGCGGCCGCTCCGCCGGCAAAGAATTCACGCTTGATGAAGACGAGTCATACATCGGCCGCTGGGATGCAGACAGCGGCATCTTTCCCGACATTGATCTGGACGCGGACGACCCGGAAGCGAAAGTCTCGCGCCGGCACGCGCGCATCACGCGGCGCGGCGCGCAATATTACATCGAGGATTTAGGCTCGACCAATGGCACGTTCGTCAATCGCGGGCGGCGGCTGTTGCCCGGCGACCGCCAGCCGCTCAAGGACGGCGACGAGATCATCATCGGCAAGACGTTTCTAAAATTCAAAGTGTTAACGAATTAGTCAGTTGTCCGTTGTGCTTCTTAAGCAAACAGCACGCTAAAATTAAACTACCAACTGACGACACAAGAGAACAACTGACTACGGACAACTGACTACGGACAAAGATTAAAAGATGCCCGTTTGTCCTCAATGCGGCGCGAGCGCCACGCCGGGAGATCTCTTCTGCGGCGATTGCGGCACGACGCTGCCGCCAGCCACGCCGGTGTCCGCCGATTTGGCGGCGCAGTCCGCGCCCGTCCGCGCGGCGGCCGCGGCCGCTGGTGCATCGTCCGCTGCGCAAGAAGGCCATGAGCGCACTGACACCGCACCCGTATCTGAGTCTGTTGGCGACACGCCGGCCGGTGCGGCCGCAGTCGCCACGATCACACCGGCCGCGGATGAAGCGGCCAAATCTGTTGCCATTGCGACGGGGGAGATGAGTCAGGAGCCGACGGAGTCCGCTCCGCCGCGCGCAACGGAGACCGACGCAGGCGAGCGCGGCGCGGAAGACGGCGTAGCGGCCACAGGCGCGGCGACGGTATTGGCCGCAGAGACGCCCGCAGGAACTTCCGTAGAAACTTCCACCGAGCCGCCGGCAGCAGTGGTGCAAAACTCGTCCGTTGGCACGGTGCGGAGCGGTTCGACGGGTCGTCTGCGCACGCAAGCCAAGCAACTCGAGCCGGGCACGCTCCTGTACACGCGCTACGAGATCGTGCGGCGCATCGGCGGCGGCGGCATGGGTGCGGTCTATCTGGCGAAGGATCGCAACCTCGGCGATCAGCCGCGCGCCGTCAAGGAGATGATCCAATCGCAGCTTGACGAGTCGCAGCACGAAAAAGCGATCAACGATTTCAAGCGCGAGTCTATGTTGCTGGCCTCGCTTGAGCATAATTCGATCCCGACCATCTACGATTATTTCTACGACGAGGCCGCCGGCCGCTTCTATCTCGTCATGAAGCACATCTCCGGCGGCGACTTGCTCGCGCGCTTGCGCAACGCGCAAGCGGGCCGGCTCGATGAAAAGACGGTTGTTGACTGGGGCGTGCAGGTCGCCGACGTGCTCGCCTATCTGCACCAGCGCAATCCGCCGATCATCTATCGCGATCTCAAACCGGCAAACCTGATGATCGATGGCAACTCGGGGCGCATCATGCTGATCGATTTCGGCATCGCGCGTTGGGTCGCGCCGCAGGAGAAGGGCGTGACGGCCGTGGGCACGATGGGCTACGCGCCGCCCGAGTTGTTCAGCGGCAAGGCCGAGCCGCGCACGGACATCTACAGTTTGGGCGCGACGATGTTTCATCTGCTTACCGGCGCAGACCCGCAGGACAATCCGCTGCTGATCTTCGACTTCAACAAGAACCCGCGCCCGCGCCAGATCGCGCCTGCCCTCTCGAACGAGATGGAGGCGCTCTTGATGCGCGCGGTCGAGTACAAACCCGAAGACCGTTTCCGCACGGCTGGTGAGATGCGCGACGCATTCGCAGCGCACCTCGAACGCCTGCGCACGGGGCAAGTGACTTACGGCGCGCCGAGCGAGCCGGCGGGTTTGAAGACCATTCAGACGGAGATCGTCTTTTGCGGTTTCTGCGGCGGGCGGATCGCGGCCGACGATCTCTTCTGCGCGCATTGCGGGCAGCGCCAGCCCCTGGCTGTTGCGAGCGCGGCTCTGCGCACAGCGCGTTCGACGGCGAAGCTCGTCGTCGTCGGCACGACCGAGTTGGACTCGGCCTATCAATTGCATAAAGAGACCAGCCTCGTCGGGCGCACCGATCCGAACTCAAGCATCTTCCCCGAAGTTGATCTCTCGCGTTTCGACCCGCACACGAAAGTCTCGCGCCGGCACGCGCGCATCTTCCGCAAAGGCGACGTGTACTTGGTGGAAGACCTCGGCTCGATCAACGGCACAGTCATCAACGATTCGCTCCGGCTCGCGCCCTATCAGCCGCGTGCGTTGGAGAGCGGCGACAAGATACGTCTGGGCGAGACCACGCTACATTTCCTGATCGGCTAGTCAGTTTTCATGAGCACACGCATTGAACGAGCAGAATTGGCGACGGTGGACGTGGGCGAACGCGCGCCGTTCGCGTTGCGTTGCGGCGCGCTGTTGGTTGACTACACGCTATTGGCCGCCATCGCGGCGTTCGCCACGTTGCTGGCGCGCATGTTCGGCGGCGGTTCGCGCACGGCGGGCACGACCGTGATGGATTTCGGCTTGATCATTGCGCTCGTCGTGGCCGGGTTGGACTTCCTCGTGCTGCCCTGCTTTACGGGTTGGACGCTCGGCAAGTGGGCCACGGGGCTGCGCATCGAGCGGCGCGATGGCACGCAGCTTGGCTTCGGGCACGCGCTTTTGCGCCACACCATCGGTTATCTCGTCTCGCTCCTGACGCTGGGGCTTGGTTTTCTCCTCGCGGCCTTCAATCGCGAAGGACGTGCGCTGCACGACATACTGGCGGATACTGTGGTCGTGCGCACGAGTGCGCGGCTGCGTTGATGCCCGCGCGTCTGTTAGAAACATAATGACAAAGACATGTCCAGGTTGCGGGGCCGACGCTCCGTCGGAGGCGCGCTTCTGTCGCCACTGCGGCACAACCTTGCGCACGACGACCGGCAACGTGGGCGGCGCGACCATCTCGCCGCTCGCCGCCACTGCGCCGCTCGTAGAGCAGCGCGGTATCACCAGCGAGTTAGACAACGGCGCGCCGCACTCCAGCACACCTCTGCGCACGGCGACGGAGCAGGAGCTGGCTGCGACCCTGCTAGCAACACCGGTGCAAAGTGAAAGCAGCGAAATCACGATTCCGGTTGTCAGACCTACGACCACGCTACAGTCTGGGCCGGACGCGAGTGCGCCTGGGGCATACGCACCGCCATCCGCCGAACTTGCGTCGCCGCGCGCCGCTCCTTCAGCGCCAATATCTGCCGCTCTGCCAACCGGCGGCGTCTCCGAGTCAAGGCAAGCGCCGGAGCATCGTGCGTTGCGCGTGTGGCTCGTGGCCGGTCTGATCGGCGCGTTGTTGCTTTTGTGCGCGGGCGGCGCAGGCGCGTGGCTCGTGCTGAGCATGCGGCGGCAGACACCCGCGGCGGCGGTCAGCACGGACACGCCCGTCGTAGTCGCCCCGCCCGACGCGCAGCAGCAGGCGCAGGCGAAGCTCGCGGAAGCGCAAGGGTTGTTAGCGGCCGGCGATCCGGTCGCGGCGACGGCGCGTCTGCGCGAAGCGGTCGCGCTCGATCCCGCCAACGCAGAGACGCACCGGCAACTCGCACAGTTGTTGATGGAGAGCGGCGCGCGGGAAACAGCGATTGAAGAGTTGCGCGTCGTCACACGCCTTGAGCCGAACGATAAGGACGCATGGCGGCAGTTGGCTGAAGCGCAATTCGCGGCCGGGCAGTACGCGGATGCGGCCGACAGTTATCGCACGCTCATGAACGTGTCGAACGAGGCGCTGGCGGACGACCGTCTGCAACTCGCCTACGCCAACGCCCTCCGGCTCGCCGGCCGCACCAACGACGCACAAGCGCTCTATCGGCGGCTCGCCGCTTCGCCGCTCGCCGATGTAGCGCGCACGAGCAAGCAGCGCGTGAAAGAATTGAGCACGGCGACGACGACCGATACGGCGGCCAACGCGCCGGTGCGTGATGCGGGCACGACTGCCGCAAACAACGCACAACCAACGCCCGCGAGCAATACACCCGCGCCCACGCCGCCGCGCTCGCCTGCCGTGCCCACGCCCGTGCCCGCCGCGCTTTCGCCCGCCGAACATTATCAACGCGGCATGGAGTTGTGGCCGGCGAATCGCGCCGCCGCGGCCGCAGAGTTTCGGGCCGCCGCCGCCGCGGGCAATGCGGACGCCTATTACTATCTCGGTCTCAATCTGGCTGAAGGGCGCGACCCGCACGCGCTCGGCCGCGCCGAACTTGTCAGCGCGCTCGAATATTTTCAGCGCGCCCGCGCCAGCCACTTCAGCGCCCAAGCCCGCCGCTACGAAGATCAACTCGGTCAAGAGTTCGACCGCAGAAGAGCAAAGTAGTGATAAAGCAGTGACAAGTGACAAGAGACGAGTGACAAGTTAAACTTTGCCGAAGCTGTTAGCGATTAGCGATTAGCTGTTAGCTTTCAGCTTTTTGTCTTTAAGCTAACGGCTAACAGCTAATCGCTAACAGCTTCTTCTTATGCCTGATCTAATCGTCAAATATCCTGACCGCGCGCCCGACACTTTTCACTTGGGCCGCTTGCGCATCACCATCGGCCGTTCGGCCCGCAACGACCTCTGCATCCCCGATCCGTTCGCCTCGCGTGTGCATGCCGAGGTGCGGCGCGAAGGCGATCAATACGTGTTGCAGGATTTAGGCTCGGCCAACGGCACGCTCTATAACGGGGAGCGCGTCGAGGGCGAAGTGGGTCTGACGCCGGGCGGGCGCGTACAGATCGGCGAGACCGAGATCGAGTTTTTCGATCAGGCCAGCGGCGCGCCGCTGGCGACGATGATCGCCGACATGCCCTCGCCCTCGCCCGACGCGACCATCGCGTTCGACTCCGGGCATCGCACCACGTCGGGGTTGCTCGAAGCCATCGAAGGCGCACGCACGCAGAAGTCCGGCGAGATCAGAAATGCGACGAGCATGCTGACGCAAACGCGCCCGAAGCCGAGCGTGCAGATACCGACCGTCGCGCCCATCGCCCCGCCCAACGAGCATAGCGACCTGCTCGCGCTCATTAGCAAGGTCAGCGTCACGCTGCTCGCGCCCGCTTCGCTCGACGAAATTCTGCAACAGGTGACATCGCTCGTCTTCGAGGCCGTGCCGGCCGACCGTTGCCTGATCATGATGCGCGACACGAAGGGCGGCGAGTTGCAGGTGCGCGTCGCGCAGTTACGCGACAAGCAGGGCAACATGGGCGAGATTCGCGTCAGCCGCTCGATCATCGAAGAGGTGGTCGGGCAAGGGCGTTCAGTCTTAACCTCTGACGCGCAACACGACCCGCGTTTCATGTCGTCCACGATGACGATTCAAGGCATCCGCTCGGTGCTGGCTGTGCCGCTCGGCGTCGGCGAAAAAATCTTCGGCATCATCTACGCCGACTCGCCGCTCGCTGAAGCGCGCTTCTCGCAAGATCACCTGACGGTGTTGACGACGCTCGCCTCCGTCGCCGCCATCCGCGTCGAGAATGCGACGCTCGTCGAGGAGCAGATTGATCGCGAGCGGCTGGAGCGTGAGTTGGATTTGGCGCGCGAGATACAGCAACGCTTTCAGCCGACCTCGCCGCCCGTCGTGCCCGGCTACGAGTTTCAAGGCATCAGTTTCCCCTGCTACGAGATCGGCGGCGACTACTACGATTTCATTGAGCGCGCGGACGGGCGTATGGTGATCGCGCTCGGCGACGTGTCGGGCAAAGGCACGTCGGCCGCGCTGTTGATGTCGTCGCTGCACGCCGCCGTCCACGCGCAGATCGCGACGAATCAGCCGCTCGCCCAGATAATCTCGGCCGTCAATCGCTACCTTGCCGACACGATTCCGCCCAATCGTTTCATCACGCTCTTCTGCGCCGAGCTTGATGCGGCGACGGGCATGCTCGCGTTCATCAACGCCGGGCACAACCCGCCGCTCATCGTCCACGCCGCCGGCACGATGGAACAACTTGGCGCGGGCGGCATGCCGCTCGGCATCCTGCCCGACGCGCCCTACCGCGAAGGCCGCACCCAACTCCACGCGGGCGACGCGCTCGTCATCTACTCCGACGGCGTGACCGAGACGCAGAACCCGCAGGGCGAAGAGTTCGGCCCCGTCCGCCTCTACGACGTAGTTGCGCGCAACCTCGACGCCTCCGCCGCCGGCATCCGCGACAAGATCGAAGCCGGCATCACCAAGTTCGCGCAAGGCACAGCCGCCGTTGACGACATCACCCTCGTCATCGTCAAACGCCAAGCCGAAGGCGCGATGGTCGCATCAAGCAGAGGCTGACTAAGCGACGGCGCATGCGATAGCCTGCGCAATGCTGTGGCTGTTGCCTCTCTAAATATTATAGAGTTAGACCGAATGATGCGGCTTTTCACGCGCTATTGCGTAGCTAGTCCGAACTGTTCGGCATAATAGTAGTTAGATGCTTCTTTAATTGTCAGCTTCGAGGATGCGATGATGAATAAATTAATTTTCGTTTTAGTGTTTACGGCGGCGACAACCGTGAATTGTCAACTGTCTTCTTCGGGGGTGACATCAACGGCGG
>JANMAD010000038.1:0-22377 GCA_031359515.1 Acidobacteriota bacterium
ACAGTGCCGACGCCGGAGAAGGTGTTGGGCTACGTCGTCGGCTCGCCGAACAAGTTGACGTACACGAAAGTCCTCTATCGTTATTATCGCGCGCTCGCCGCCGCCAGCCCACGCGTGCGCGTCTTCATCGCGCCGGAGAAATCGGAGGATGGGCGCGAGCAGTTGCTCGTCGCCGTCAGCGACGAGGCGAATCTGGCGGGGCTTGAGCATTACAAAGAGATCACCGCGCGGCTCGCCGACCCGCGCAAGACGACGGACGCCGAGGCGCAAAAGTTGATCGGCGAAGGCAAGGCATTCTACTGGGCATCGGGTTCGATCCATTCGCCGGAGACAGGCTCGCCGGAGATGTTGATGGAATTGGCCTATCGCATCGCGGTCGAAGACTCGCCGTTCTATGATGCGATCCGCAAGAACATGATCGTGCTCATCACGCCCGCGCTCGAAGTGGACGGGCGCGACCGCATGGTGGACATCTACAACTATCGCAAAGCGAATCCGGGCAAGAACGCGCCGAATCTGTTGTACTGGGGCAAGTACGTCGCGCACGACAACAACCGCGACGGGCTGGGGATGGCGCTTGCCTTGACGCGCAACATGATGAAGACGTTTCTGGAATATCACCCGACCGTCTTGCACGACCTGCACGAGTCCGTGCCGTTCCTCTACACCTCGACCGGCACGGGGCCGTACAACGCCTGGCTCGATCCGCTCGTGATTGACGAGTGGCATCTGCTCGCGTATCACGAGATCGAAGAGATGACGAAGCGCGGCGTGCCCGGCGTGTGGACGCACGGCTTCTACGACGGCTGGGCCCCGAACTACATGTTCTACGTGGCCAACGGGCACAACAGCATCGGCCGTTTCTACGAGACGTTTGGCAACGGTGGCGCGGATACCATGGATCGCACCGTCACGCAACAGGCACAACGCGATTGGTTCCGCCCGAACCCGCCGCAGCCGCGCGTCAAGTGGTCGCTGCGCAACAACGTGAACATGCAGCAGTCGGCGATCCTCTTGGCGATGAACTTCGTGGCCAATAACAAGGAACGCTTCCTGAATAATTTCTACATCAAGAGCAAACGGTCGGTAGCGAAAGCGGCGAACGAGGGGCCGTATGCTTACGTCGTGCCCGGCGACACGCCGCGTCCCGTCGAAGCGGCCGACATGGTCAACCTATTGCGTCTGATGGGTGTCGAGGTGGGGCAAGCGACGCGCGAGTTCTCAGTTAGCCTCAAGAGCGAGTCGCGGGCGACGCGCGAGCCGCAAAGCGGCGGCGAACAAGGCGAGGCGGGTGGCGCAGCCATGGCCGGCACAAGCGGTGCGGGCGCACGGGGCGCGGGCGGAGCGCGTGCGCCAGAGGCGGCAACGGAGCGCAAGTTCCCGGCCGGCTCGTACATCATCCGTATGGATCAGCCTTACTCGCGCATGGCCGACATGCTCTTGGACACGCAGTATTACAACGTCAATGATCCGCGTCCTTACGACGACACGGGCTGGACGCTTGGCGCGTTGCGCAACGTCGAGACCGTGCGCGTAGCCGACAAGGCGGTGCTAAGTGTGGCGATGAATTTGTTGACGACGGATGCGCGCGTGCAAGGGAAGTTGACGGGCGCAGCGAAAGCCGCCACCTACATCATCAACCACAACACGGACAACACGCTGGCCACGCTGCGCTTCCGGCTGAAAGACGTGAAGATGAGCGTGGCTGAAGAGTCGTTCAAGGTCGGCGCGCAGAGCTTCAACGCCGGCTCGCTCATCATCAACACTGAAGGCAACCCGGCCGACCTGCGCAAGCAACTCGAAGCGGCGGCGACTGATTTAGGCTTGAACGTGTATGCGCCCGATGCGCCTGCAACGGTCAAGACGCACCCGCTCGCCGTGCCGCGCATCGCGATCCTGCATACGTGGACGAACACGCAGAACGAAGGCTGGTTTCGCATAGAGTTCGATAAACTGCAAATCCCTTACAGCTACATTTCCGATCACGACATACGCGACACGGAGAACCTGCGCGCGAAGTACGACGTGATCATCTTCCCGCCGGTCGGCGGCACGGCGCAGACGCTCGTCAACGGCATCCCGATGCGTGGCGATCCGATCCCGTGGCAACAGTCAAGCGTCACGCCGAACCTCGGCACGTCGCCCGACACGACCACAGACATGCGGGGCGGTATGGGTCTCGTCGGCGTCGCCAATCTACAACGGTTCGTCACAAACGGCGGTCTCTTCATCACCATTCAGAACACGGCGCGCGTGCCACTCGATTACGGCATCACGACGGGCGTGACGATTGCCGACGCGCGGCAGTTGCAAGCAGCGGGTTCGGTCTACAATGCGACCTTCGCGGATCGCAAAAGCCCCATCGCTTACGGCTATGGCGAGACGCTGCCGATCTACTTCAATCAAGCGCCGCTCTTTCAAGTCGCGCCGCCACCGGGCGCAAGCGGTGGTGGTGGCGGCAGTGAAGGCGGCGGCGGCGGGGCACGTCCTTCGGGACGCGGGTCGCTGACCGATCCGGACATCGTGCAGGCGATGCCGCAGTCTGCGCCCGCGCCGCAACGCCCGCCCGCGGGCCCCGGTGAAGAACAGTTGACCGACGAGCAGCGTTTGCAGTTAGGCCCGTTCTACGCGCCGCCGCAAGAGCGCCCGCGCGTCGTGTTGCGCTTTGCGCGCGACGAAAAGAATCTGCTCATGAGCGGCATGCACGCGGGCGGGTCGGAGTTAGCGAACCGGCCGGCCATCGTTGACGTACCGGTCGGGCGCGGGCACGTCGTCCTCTTCGCCAACAATCCGATGTGGCGGCACGAGACGCAAGGCTCGTTCTTTCTGCTCTTCAACGCCGCGCTCAACTTCGATCATCTCGATGCGGGCCGCGCAGCCGCGCCCGCTGCGCCAAGCAGACCGGGCGAGGATGATCAATAACAGTAATGATGAACGCGGAATGATGAATGATGAATTAACAGCAACGGTTCTGTTTTCCATTCATCATTCCGCGTTCATCATTCATCATTAACTTTTAAGGAGCTATTGCATGCAAAACTTTCCTCCGCCCGGACAGGGCTATCCGCCGCCGGGTGCGCCGATGGGCGCGATGCCGCCGCCCGCCGTGAAGAAATCAAAGACGCCATGGATCATCGCCGGGGTCGGTTGCCTCGTGCTAATCGGCATCATGTGTATCGTCCTGATCGGCGGGCTTGCCTATCTGGGCAAGAAGGTGCAATCCACGCAGGCCACGAACGTGCCGCCCGCGCAGCAAGCAGCGGGCACGAAGCAATACGTCAACTCGCGTGTGGGCCGCACGGGCGAGTTGGCGAAAAACTACGTGGACTTCTCGTTCAACTATCCCGAAACTTGGGAGCTAGTGCCGAACCAGACGAAGAATTTCGTCAAGGTCGAGCGCGAGGATGAGAACAAGACCACGCTGGAAAATTTCGCCGTCGGCTGGATCAGCGCGACCGGCACGGCGTTCGACAAACAGTTGTTGCCGCAACTGGCCAAACAACTCGGTGCGCAGTTCGCGTCAAGCTTTCAGGATTTCGCGCAAGTGTCGGAGGGCGAGACCAAGGTCGGCGCGTACGAAGGCTATGAGGTGAAGTTCACGGCCAAACTGCCGGACACGCCGCAGGGCGACGCAGACATCTACGGGCGGGTCGTCTTGTTGCCGCCCCCATCGGGCCAGACCAAAGGGGTCGCGCTCGTGATGTTGGCCACGAGCCTCGCGCCGGAGGTCAACGGCGTGGACGATGTGGGCGTCAAGGGCGAGATGGCCAATATCCTCGACTCGTTCCGCTTCGGCGCAAAATAGTAGTAGCCGGGGATTCACCGCAGAGGCGCAGAGTTTGCCGCAGAGGGTCGCAGAGACAATTAACTCTCTGCGCTTCTCTGCGCTTGCTCTGCGCCTCTGCGGTGAATCTCTGCCCGCCATGCAAACGGCAATGGAAAACTCGCCGCACACAGAGCAGCCCGCGCACGTCTCGCCGTATCTGCTCGTGCTGGGCGCGGCGCTCTTATGGAGCACCGGCGGGCTGTTCATCAAGGCGAACAATCTGACGCCGTTTGAACTGTCGTGCGGCCGCTCGCTCTGCGCCGCCGCGACCGTCGCGCTCTTGACGCGGCGCGAGGGCTTCGGCCTGAACGTCGTGACGGTCGCGGCGAGCGTGCTATATGCCGTGCTGCTCTTGCTCTTCGTCATCGCCACCAAACTGACCACCGCCGCCAACGCGATCTTCTTGCAATACACCGCGCCTATTTATCTGCTCATCTTCGAGCCGCTCCTCTATCGCGCGCGTTATCGCTGGCAGGATTTCGTCGTCGTCGCCTGCTGCCTCGCGGGCATGTCGCTCTTCTTCGTCGGCAAGCTACGCCCGCAGGATGTGCAAGGCAATATAGCGGCACTTGGTTCGGGTATTTGCTTCGCGGGCTTTTATCTGCTCTTGCGTCATCCGCGGGCGCGGCGCGTCAATCGCGCCTCATCGGTCATCTATGGCAACCTGCTGCTCGCGTGCGTCACGCTGCCCGCTTTCATCGCGGGCGCGCATAAGTTGACGCCGACGAACATCGCGGTCGTCGCATATCTCGGCGTCGTGCAGATCGGCATCGCTTATACGCTCTTGACGCTCGGCGTCGCGCGCGGTGTTAAATCGCTCGACGCCGGCATCATCGGTTACATCGAGCCGGTGTTGAATCCCGTCTGGGTCTTTCTCTTTCTCGGCGAACGCCCCGCGCGTTGGGCGCTCGCGGGCGGCGCGATCATCATCGCCGCCGTCTGCACGCACACGCTGTGGAGCGCGAAGCAAAGGATGAAGGATGAGGAATGAAGGATGAATAAGAGACCATTCAAGTTGAGCGATCACTCATGCGGCCTGCGGCCTGCGGCCTTTATCCTTGCCTTCCCGGCATGAATAATTGTGCGCAGAGATATGTGCGCAAACTTATATTAAGCTGGGCGTGGTTTTGATTTCGGCCTGTGTTTTCGCGGCTCGCGTGCAGTTGCGACGTTGCTTGCGCCCCGCGCACGCTTGCGGCTCTGTAAAAATACTCATCATTTTCTAAACGAATTGCTTGCCGTGCGCGGAAAAATTTAGTATCACTTAGCGCCTCAAAGCATTACGCACTGAAAAGAGGTGGCGGCGCGCAAGCGCTAATGCCTCAAACGAGCGGGAAGTAACTCCTCAAAGGGCAAGACGCGCGTGTCGGGTGTTAAGAACCTGCGGGCGGTTGTCTGTAACGCTCCGCCGCCACGCGCCTTCGATGCAGCCGCGACACAGGTGCGCGAATCGGGCCGCCGAGACAGGTCAAGACCATGCCGCAAATCTTTCATCGCAGCACGAACACGCTGGCGAAGCTGAGCATCTTCGGCGGGTTGTTCATTCTGGCCTTCGCCGCTTGGTGCTTGGCCGAGATCAATCGCTCGTCGTGGAACACGGGCGCGTTCGTCGAGCGCGAGCAGCCGGTGCAGTTCTCGCACAAGCATCACGCGGGCGATGACGGCATTGATTGTCGCTATTGCCACACGTCGGTCGAGACCGCTGCGTCCGCCGGCATGCCGGCGACCAAGACCTGCATGAATTGTCACTCGCAAATCTGGAGCGAGAGTCCTTACCTTGAGTTGGTGCGCGAGAGTTGGCGCACGAACAAGCCCATTGAGTGGACGCGCGTACACGACCTGCCCGACTACGTCTATTTCAATCACTCGATCCACGTGAGCAAGGGCGTCGGCTGCTCCACCTGTCACGGGCGCATCGATCAGATGCCGGCTGTCTATCAGGCTTCGTCGTTGCAGATGGAGTGGTGTCTGGCGTGCCATCGCGAGCCGGAGCGGTTTTTGCGCGACCGCAAGGATATCTTCAACATGGCGTGGCGGCCCGAGAATAAGTCGAAAGACGAGATAGCTTTCGGGCTGCAAAAGAAACACGAGTATAACGTGCGCGATAAGGCGATCCTGCAAAGCTGTTCGACCTGTCACAGGTGAGTCGCCGCAAGGATTGAGAGCAGATGCACATTAAAGACACTCTCCCCGAACTGTATAAGATTCGCCGCCCCCTGAAGACAGAGGATGTGCGTGCGCGTTTGGCGGAGAAGCAGGGCAAGGAATACTGGCGCAGTCTGGACGAGTTGGCCGCGACCGAAGAGTTCGAGGAGTATCTGCATCGCGAGTTTCCGCGCCAAGCGGGTGAGTGGGATGATCCCGTCGGTCGTCGCCGCTTCCTAAAGATCATGGGCGCGTCGCTCGCGCTTGCAGGGCTGTCGGGTTGCGTCTATCAACCGCCCGAATCCATCGTGCCTTACGTGCGCCAGCCCGAAGAGGAAGTGCCGGGCAAGGCGCTCTACTTTGCGACCGCGATGCCGCATCCGAAAGGCGCGACCGGGCTGCTTGTGCGCAGCAACGAAGGCCGCCCGACGCACATCGAAGGCAACCCCGATCATCCGGGCAGCGGCACGCCTGAGCGCGCACCCGACCAGCGCGTCGCCGGCACAGACATCTTTTCCATCGCTTCGCTCCTGACGCTCTACGATCCCGACCGCTCCGAGACGATCTCCTATCGCGGCGAGATACGCCCCTACACCTCTTTCCTCGCCGACGCGCGCACCGCGCTCGACGGTCTGAAAGCGAAACAGGGCGCGGGCTTGCATTTCCTGACCGAGACAATCACGTCGCCATCAATCGCGGCGTTAATGAAGCAGATACTGACCGCGTTGCCGCAGGCGCGCTGGCATCAATACGAAGCAGTCGGCAACAACGCGGCGACGGCCGGCGCGCGGCTCGCGTTCGGTCAGCCCGTAAATACCGTCTATCACTTCGACCGCGCTGATCGCGTGCTTGCGCTCGATTCGGATTTCTTGGCGGCCGGCCCCGGCGATCTGCGCCACGCGCGCGACTTCATAGATCGTCGCCGCGTCGTCGCAGGTAAGACGGAGATGAACCGGCTCTATGTCGTTGAGACGACGCCGACGAACACAGGCGCGAAAGCCGATCATCGGCTCTCGATCAGGCCGAGCGAGCTTGAAGGCTTCGCGCGTGCGCTTGCCGTTGTGTTGGGCGTGCAAGGTGCAGCGGCTACGCTGACTGCGGGGCGGACGGACAAGATCGATGCGATTGCGAAAGACCTGCAAGCGGCGCGCGGCAAGTCCATCGTGATCGCGGGCGACTATGCGCCGCCGGCCGTCCATGCGCTCGCGCATGCGATGAACGCTGCGCTCGGCAACGTCGGGCAGACGGTAACGTACACCGACCCGTTGCAGTTTTATCCGAACGATCAACCCGTCGAGCAGATCGAAGACTTGCGTGCGCTCGTCGGCGATATGGACGCGGGGCGCGTCGAGATGCTCGTCATCGTCGGCGGCAATCCCGCTTACGATGCGCCGGCCGATTTTCAGTTCCGCGAGCGGATGCAGAAGGTCAACATGCGCGTGCGGCTCGGCCTCTACTTCGACGAGACTTCCGAGTGGTGTCAATGGCACATTCCCGAAGCGCACTACCTCGAAGCGTGGGGCGACACGCGCGCCGCCGACGGCACGGTCTCAATCATTCAACCCTTGATCGCGCCGCTTTATAAAGGGCGTAGCGCGCTCGAATTTCTGTCCGCCTTCACCGACACGCCTGAGAAGAGCGGCTACGACAGCCTGCGCGATTTCTGGCGCGCACAGCCCGGTATGGGCGGCGACTTCGAGCATCTGTGGCGACGCGCCGTCCACGATGGCGTCGTGCCGAACACGGCGGCGAAAGAGAAGACAGTTGCCGTCAACGCTAATTGGGCGAATCAGCCAGCGGTGGCGAACGCGCAGGCTGCGAGCGGTGGACAGTACGAGATCGTTTTTCGGCCTGATCCGTCGGTCTATGACGGGCGCTATGCGAATAACGGTTGGTTGCAGGAGTTGCCGAAGCCGTTGACGAAGTTGTGCTGGGACAACGCGGCGCTCGTCAGCCCGGCGACGGCCCGGCGGCTCTTTAACGTGGGCAGCGAGGAAGCGATTGCGACCTACAAGGGCATCGAGTACATGGCCCCGGTCGTCAACATAACTTTCCGTGGCCAGACTGTTCGCGCGCCGGTCTTTATTCAGCCGGGGCAACCCGATGATGTCGTCACGTTGCATCTCGGCTACGGGCGCACGCGCGTGGGGCGCGTCGGCGCGGGCACGGCGCAGCAGCCCGTCGGCTTCAACGCTTATCAACTGCGCTTCGCCGATGCGCCGTGGACGGCCACGGGCGCGGACGTGAAAGCGACGGGCGAGACGTGGCAACTCGTCGGCACGCAACTTCACTTCGACATGGAGGGCCGGGACATCGTCCGCTCTGAGACGTTGGACGATTACCGGCGCGGGCAGAGCGATGCGACGAGCGAGACGGTGCGCGAAGGCGCGGGCGAGAACGGCGGGCATGGTGTCGGCCGCGAAGGCGCAGGCGTGGGCAAAGAGATACACAAAGAACCCGCGCCCGACGACACGCTTTACACCGGTTTCGCTTACAACGGCTACAAGTGGGGCATGGCGATTGACACGACCGCGTGTGTCGGTTGCAACTCGTGCATCATCGCGTGTCAGTCCGAGAACAACATTCCCGTCGTCGGCAAGGAGCAGGTTGCGCGTCGCCGCGAGATGCACTGGTTGCGCGTTGACGCCTACTTCAAGGGCTTAGCCGAGAACCCCGACGGCGTCTATTTCATGCCCGTGCCGTGCATGCATTGCGAGAACGCGCCGTGCGAGCCGGTCTGCCCGGTCAACGCCACCGTGCATGACGCAGAGGGCACGAACAACATGGTCTATAACCGTTGCGTCGGCACGCGCTATTGCTCGAACAACTGCCCGTACAAGGTGCGCCGCTTCAACTTCCTGCTCTATCAGGATTGGAACACGCCGTCGTTGAAGCTGATGCGCAACCCGGAAGTGTCGGTGCGCTCGCGCGGCGTGATGGAGAAATGCACCTACTGCATCCAGCGCATCCAGAACGCGAAGATCGATTCGGAGAAAGAGAACGGGCGACAGGTGCGCGACGGCGAGATCGTGACCGCGTGCGAAGCTGCCTGTCCGACGAACGCAATCGTCTTCGGTAATTTGAACGATCCCAAGAGCCGCGTCTCGCAGTGGCAACGCGAGCCGCGCAACTACAGTCTGTTGGCCGAATTGAACACGCGCCCGCGCACGACCTATCTCTCCGCGCTACGCAATCCGAATCCGGAACTTCAGGGGACGTAAAGATGGCCACGATTGATCACCCAGACGACGAGTCGGGCGTACACGTCACACCGTTCCCCGTCATCGAGCCGGGGCACACGTTCGACAGTGTGACCGACAAGATCAGCGCGCTCACGTTGCAGCGCAAGACGCCCATCGCGTGGTTTATCGGCTTCTTCCTGTCGTTCATGCTCGCGAACGTGCTGATGCTCTCGCTCACCTATCTGGTGCTGACCGGCATCGGCATCTGGGGCAACAACATCCCGGTCGGCTGGGCCTTCGACATCATCAACTTCGTCTGGTGGATCGGCATCGGGCACGCGGGCACACTCATCTCGGCCATCCTGCTCTTGCTGCGGCAATCGTGGCGCACTTCGATCAACCGCTTCGCCGAAGCGATGACGCTGTTCGCCGTCTCCTGCGCCGGCATCTACCCGATCTTCCACACGGGGCGGCCGTGGCTCGCCATCTATTGGCTCTTTCCCTACCCGAACACGATGAACATCTGGCCGAACTTCCGCAGCCCGCTCATGTGGGACGTGTTCGCGGTTTCGACCTACGCTTCGGTGTCCGCGCTCTTCTGGTTCGTCGGGCTGATTCCGGACTTCGCCACGTTGCGCGACCGCGCGAAGAGTAAGCCGTTCCAGATCGTCTACGGCATTCTCTCGCTTGGCTGGCGCGGCTCGGCGCGACACTGGGCGCGGTACGAAAAACTGTACCTGTTGCTGGCCGCGCTGGCGACGCCGCTCGTGTTGTCCGTCCACACCATCGTTAGCTTCGACTTCGCCGTCGGCCTCGTGCCCGGCTGGCACGCGACGATCTTCCCGCCCTACTTCGTCGCCGGCGCGATCTACGCGGGCTTCGCAATGGTCTTGACGTTGACGATCCCGCTGCGCAAGTTTTACGGGTTGGAAGACTTCATCACGATGCGCCACCTGCGCAACGCCGCGAAGATCATGCTGGCGACGGGCCTCATCGTCGCCTACGGTTACATGATGGAAGCCTTCACTGCGTGGTACAGCGCGAGCGAGTATGAAGGCTTCATGATGAAGAACCGCATCTGGGCGGGCCCGTACTGGTGGGCCTACTGGCTGCTGATTCTGTGCAACGTGCTCATTCCGCAAATCCTCTGGATCAAACGCATGCGGCACAACACGACCGTGCTGTTCCTCGTCTCGCTCGTCGTCGGCGCTGGCATGTGGTTAGAGCGCTTCGTCATCATCGTGACGAGTCTGCACCGCGACTTCCTGCCGTCGTCGTGGGCTATGTATCGCCCGACCATCTTCGACTTCTCCACGTTCTTCGGCACGATGGGCCTGTTCGTCATGCTCTTGCTCCTGTTCATCCGCTTCCTGCCCGTCATCTCGATCTTCGAGATGCGGACGATCCTGCCGCAAGCCGTCGTGAAGGAAGAAGAGGAGGCCGCATGAAACAACGCAAAGAGCGTGCGCCCTTCTACGGGCTGATGGCCGAATTCGATAACCCGACGGATGCCGTCATGGCCACGCGCCGCGTGTACGAAGCGGGCTACCGGCGCATTGATGCCTACTCGCCCTACCCGGTCGAAGAGTTGTCGGAAGCGCTCGGCGCATACGGGCGGCGCATGCCGATCATCGTCTTGTGCGGCGGCATCTTCGGCATGATCGCGGGCTTCGGCATGCAGTGGTATCTGTCGGTCATCAACTATCCGTTGAACGTCGGTGGCAAGCCGTTGAACAGTTGGCCGGCGTTTATTCCGATCACGTTCGAGACGACGATCTTGTGCGCGGCGATGGCCGGCATCTTCGGCATGCTCGCCTTAAACGGCTTGCCCGAACCCTATCATCCGGTCTTCAACACGCCGAACTTCGCGCTCGCATCGCGTGACAGTTTCTTCCTCTTGATCGAATCGCGCGACGACAAGTTCGACCACGCGCAGACGGCCGCATTCCTGCGCAGCCTCGGGCCACGTGAGGTGAATGATGTGGAATACTGAGCGAAGCAGCAGGCAGAAGTCAGAAGTCAGAAGTCAGTATGGCAAACTCCGGCGGCCGACGGGTTTGACGCGCCGGCATGTTTCTGCTTTCCTGCTGGCTGTTGGCTTCTGCCTACTGCTTTCTGGCTGTCGCATGGACATGCAGGATCAGCCGCGCTATGAAGCTTACGAAGCGGCGGACAGTGCAAAACAGTTTTTCCCGGATGGCGCAGCCTCGCGCCCGCTCGTCGAGGGCACTGTGCCGCGCGGCTGGCTGCGTGAAGACGAACTGTTCTACACGGGCAAGATGAGCGGCGCGCAGGCGCAACGGGCGGGCCAAGCGGGCACAACCGGCGGCACGAACGCGAGCATAGTGCAGACGAGCACTCCGAATATACCGGGCGGCACGAACGGGCAGTTGCCCGGCGGCAACGACGTGAACGTGCGCGGCAGCAACGCGGGCGGGAACTTGGGCGCGCAGCCGGGCGGCACGGGCGGCGCGGGCGCGGCACAAGATGCGACGATGTTCCCATTCCCCGTCACGGCCGATCTGCTCAAGCGCGGGCAGGAGCGTTACGGGATTTACTGCGCCATGTGTCACGGCGCGACCGGCTATGGCGATGGCATGATCGTGCGGCGTGGTTATCGGCGGCCGCCTTCGTATCACGATGATCGGCTGCGCCAAGCGCCGGTCGGCCACTTCTTCGACGTGATCACGAACGGTTGGGGCGCGATGCCCGATTACGCCGCGCAAATCCCCGCGCAAGATCGTTGGGCGATTATCGCTTACGTGCGCGCGTTGCAACTGAGCCAACAAGTGCCGCAGGGCGAAGTGCCGCCGGAGAAGTTGCAGCAACCGGGCGCGGGGCAGACCGAAGGCGGAGGTGAGCACCACTAATGGCAGCACACGTGACAACGGACGCGCGCAGCTACACGCCGCCCGCCGCGCTTGACCGCTTGCAAGGCACGGCGCTCATCGTCGGCATCGTGGCGCTCGTCGTCGTCGGTGTAGGCGGCGTGCTGAATCTGCCGAACATGTTCCGCGCCTACTTGCTCGGCTATGTTTTCTGGACGGGCATCTCGGTCGGCGCGCTGGCGATCATGATGTTGCACCATCTATCGGGCGGTGGTTGGGGTGTCGTCCTGCGCCGCATCTTCGAGGCCGCAACGCGCGTGTTGCCGCTCATGTCCGTGTTGTTCATCCCCATCGCCGCCGGCATGTTCCTGCATCAGTTGTACCCGTGGACGATTCAGGCGATTGTTGACGAGAGTCCCGCGCTCCGGCAGAAACAGGGGCTTTATCTGAACCCGGCGCTCTTCATGGCGCGCTACGTTTTCTACTTCGTCGTCTGGATCGCGCTCGCCTTTCTCCTGAGCAAATGGTCGCTTGCACAGGACGCGACGACCGATCCGCGCGAGCGGCGCTCGTTGAAGGAGCGCATGCAGAATGTGAGCGGCCCCGGCATCCTGCTCTTCGGTTTGACCGTGACGTTCGCCGGGATTGATTGGCTGATGACGCTTGAGCCGGAATGGTTCTCCACGATCTGGGGCTTGCTCATCATGGTCGGTTGGGGCTTGACCGCGCTCGCGTTCGCCATCTGCATCGAAGCCTTCTTCGTGAAGAACGACGCGCGGCTGGGCGAGGTCTATCAGCCGCGCCACCTGCACGATCACGGCAAACTGCTGCTCGCCTTCGTGATGCTCTGGGCCTATTTCGCTTACTCGCAGTTCCTGATCACGTGGTCGGGCAATTTGCCGGAAGAGATCAGTTGGTACTTGCACCGGCTGCGCGGCGGCTGGCAGTTCGTCGTCCTGTTCGTCGTGGTGTTCCACTTCGTGCTGCCGTTCGTGTTGCTCTTGTCGCGTAACCTGAAACGGCAGGCAGGCAAGTTGCTGCTCGTCGCGCTCGTCGTGCTGGTGATGCGCACCGTCGATCTGTTCTGGCTGATCGCGCCGAGCCACATGGTCTTTCCAGACACGCACGGCATAGCAGTCGGCGCAATGCGCGTGTTCGGCTACGCGCTCTATTTCATCGCTGCCATCGGCATCGGCGGCGTGTGGCTCTGGTATTTCGCGCGCCAATTGAAGGCGCACCCGCTCCTGCCGCTCGGTGACGAGGGGCTGGAGAGCGCGCTTGAACAGGCGCACGGGCATCACTAGAGATTAAAGGGGCGAGACTGAGATGGGAGTCTTCGGCAAGAAAGTACACGCCACCGTCACGCCGGACGTGCGCCACATCGAGAACCCGAATGTGATGCACGAAGAGTCGGACGTGAGCGTCAAAGGCGTCGCCACGTTCGTCTTCGCGCTCGGCGTTTTCGGTCTGATCACGTGCGGGTTGATGTTCGGGTTGTATAGATATTTCGAGGATCGCGAGGGACGCAACGAGGATAAGGAGTTCCACAGTCCGCTCGCGCGCAGCCCGGCAGAGCGGCAGCCCGCCGTCGGCGTGCCGCACTTGCAAGGCGCACCCGGCGCACGTGCGCTCGACGATCCGAAACTGAGCAATCCGCGCTCGAACTTTGAGTTGGCTGCGCCGGATGAAGAGTGGAAGCTATTACATGAGAAGTACGATTACGAGTTGACGCATTACGGGCAGCCCGACCTCAGCACGAACACCGTGCGCGTGCCGATTGATGACGCGATGCAGCGGCTGTTGCAAAAAAATCTACCCGCACGCACCGCGCAACAACCCGGCGCTCCCGCCCTTGTCGGCGGCATGGACATGCCCTCGTTCTGGAGCGCGGGCCGGCAGATGGAGAAGCGGGATCAGTAGGCGAAAAAAGTAGGCGGTAAGCGGTAGGCAGTAGGCAGTGAAAAGAATATGAACGGTGAACGGCAAAAGGTAACTCTGTATTCTACACCGCGTAGCGGTAGGCTGACTTTAGCCCGGCGTTTCAACGCCGGGGCAGAGATTGGTAACGCCCCGCGTCGCGCGAGCGACGGCTGAATCCATTCGTCGCTGACGCGACGTGGGATCATCCGGGCGGCTGACCGTGCGTTGAAACGCACGGCTAAATTCAACTGCCGCGCTGCGGCAAAGGCGGCACGACTGTTTGAACGCCACCAGAATATGAATGGTCAACGACAATATGTAATGAAGGCCGCGCGGCGCGTGGGCAGGCACTTACTGCCTACTGCTTACTGCCTACCGCCTACTCTCTTCTGTCTACTGCTTACTGTCTCCGTCCACGCGCAGTACGCGCAGCCGCCGATGCGGCAGGCGACGACGAGCAATATGGCCGCGCCGATCCTCAAGGACATACGCATCGAGCAGCATCTGGGCACGCAGTTGCCGCTCGCGACCGCGTTTCGCGACGAAGCGGGGCAGACGGTGATACTCGGCGACTACTTCGGCCAACGGCCCGTCGCGCTCGCGCTCGTCTATTACAACTGTCCGATGTTGTGCAATCAGGTCTTGGCCGGTTTGATCGGGGGGCTCCGCGAAGTGCCGTTCGAGCCGGGGCGCGATTTCGATGTGGTCGTCATCAGCTTCGACCCGCGCGAGGGGCCCGCCGACGCGCAGAAGAAGAAACAACTCGTCATCGGCGATTATCGCAAGCCCGCGACGAGCGGCGGTTGGCATTTTCTGACGGGCGACAAGACCGCGATTGACACGGTCGCCGCCGCGGTCGGTTTCCACTTTGCCTATGACGCGGCCACGAATCAGTTCGCGCACGCGAGCGGCATCATGCTGACGACGCCGCAAGGCAAGTTGTCGCACTACTTTTACGGCGTCGAGTATCAGCCGCGCGAGTTGCGCCTCGGCTTAGTCGAAGCATCGGCCGGGAAGATCGGCTCGCCCGTGGATCAGTTGCTCTTGTTCTGTTACCACTACGACCCGATGACCGGCCGCTACGGCCCCGCCATTATGAATGTCATGCGGCTGGCCGGCATCTTGACGGTGCTGGGTCTCGTCGCTCTGATCCTGATCTTGCGCCGCTACAAACCGCGCCCGCCGCAAACGCACACGGGCGCGGCCGCAGCAGGAGGGACGGCTTAATCGTAATGCAGATTCCTTTGCCCAAACTCGATCTGCCGCGTCTTCCGTTCACGCCCGAACAGGCTTCGACCATCGCGGGCCACGTGGACGCGCTCTATCTATATCTGATTTTGATCACGCTCTTCTTCTCCACGCTCGTCGTGGTGCTCATTCTCTACTTCGCGCTGCGCTATCGCCGCCGCTCGCCCGATGAGATACCGCGCCCCATCGAAGGCTCGCTCGTGTTGGAGACGATGTGGACGATCATCCCGTTTATGATCGCGATGACGATCTTCGTCTGGGGCGCGAGTCTCTACTTCGCGCTCTATCGGCCGCCGCGCGATGCGATTGAGATTTTCGTCGTCGGCAAACAATGGATGTGGAAGTTTCAGCACACCGAGGGTTTGCGCGAGATCAACGAGTTGCACGTCCCCGTCGGCGCGAAGGTGAAGTTGACGATGACGACCGAGGACGTGATCCACGCCTTCGCCGTCCCGGCCTTCCGCATCCGCACGGACGTAGTGCCGGGCCGCTACACTTATCTCTGGTTCGAGGCCACGAAGACCGGCCGCTTCCATCTGTTCTGCACAGAGTATTGCGGCACGAATCATTCGGGCATGGGCGGCTACGTCATCGTGCAAGACCCGGCCGAGTATCAAACGTGGCTGTCGGGCGGCACGGCGGAATCGCCGGCCGCGCAAGGCGAGAAGTTGTTCCAAAGTTTGGGCTGCGCTTCGTGTCACAAGCTGGATGCGCAGGGACGCGGGCCCGTGCTGACGGGTGTGTTCGGCAAACCGCAGAAGCTGGACACGGGACAGGAAGTCGTCGCCGACGAGGCCTATATCCGCGAGTCAATCCTTGATCCGCAGAACAAGAAGTTGCTCGGCTTCGGCGCGGTGCAGATGCCGTCGTTCCGGGGGCAGGTGACGGAAGAACAGGTGCTTGACCTGATCGCTTACATTCGTTCACTCGGCGTGACGCCGCCGGGCGGCCCGACAACGGGCGGCGGCACAATGAACACGGCCGCACCCGCGCCACATAGTACGACGACGAGCGGCATCGCGCCCGACACGCAGCGCATGAATCCGGTCGGCCCGACATCGCCGCGCACACAGCCGGGTACGGGCGCGAACGTGAACACGCCGAGTGGTAATCGGCCGCCGCAATAAGCGTTTGCAAAATCTTAGTCAGTCATACATCGAGGCATCATGAGCGCAGCAGATACACCGTTAGACCCGATGACACCGGTCGTGCCGACGACGGCAACGCTGCCCGGCAACTCGCCGGAGTGGCGCAGCCGGTTCGC
Organism: Acidobacteriota bacterium; assembly: GCA_031359515.1. Taxonomy (GTDB): domain Bacteria; phylum Acidobacteriota; class Blastocatellia; order Pyrinomonadales; family Pyrinomonadaceae; genus QHXQ01. The sequence goes on from JANMAD010000038.1 coordinate 16,414, forward strand.
GCACACGAACTACTTGAACGCGCAGTACGGCATCAAGTCGTGGTTGTTGACGAAGGATCACAAGCGCATCGCGCTGCTGTACCTCGCGTCGATCACGGTCTTCTTCGCCCTGGGCGGCGCGTATGCCATCGCGATCCGGGTGGAGTTGTTGACGCCGGCGGGCGACTTCGTGCAGGCGCACACTTATAACAAGTTGTTCACGCAGCACGGGGTCATCATGATCTTCTTCTTCCTGATCCCGTCGATCCCGGCCGTGCTAGGCAACTTCCTCGTGCCGCTTATGATCGGCGCGAAGGATTTGGCCTTCCCGCGCCTGAATCTTTTGAGTTGGTACATCTATCTCGCGGGCGCAACGTTCACCGTCTGGGCGCTTTTGAACGGCGGCATTGATACGGGTTGGACGTTTTACGTGCCCTATAGCACTTCGTTCTCCAATACTTACGTCGTCGCGGCGGGCTTAGGGATTTTCATCACCGGCTTCTCGTCGATCCTGACGGGCCTCAATTTCATCGTCACGATCCACACGATGCGCGCCCCCGGCATGACGTGGTTTCGCCTGCCGCTCTTTATCTGGGCGCATTATGCGGCGAGTTTGATCATGGTCCTGGGCACGCCGGTCATCGCCATCACGATTCTGCTCGTCGCGCTCGAACGGCTCGCGCACATCGGCATCTTCGACCCGCGCCTCGGCGGCGACCCCGTCTTGTTCCAGCACATGTTCTGGTTCTACTCGCACCCGGCCGTCTATATCATGGTACTGCCCTCGATGGGCGTGGTCAGCGAGATCGTCTCTACCTTCTCGCGCAAAAACATCTTCGGCTATTCGTTCGTCGCTTTCTCCAGTCTGGCGATTGCGGTCTTCGGCTTCCTCGTCTGGGGGCATCACCTGTTCACGTCGAGCCAGTCGGTTTACGCGGGCATGATCTTCTCGTTCGTCAGCTTCGCGGTGGCGATTCCCTCGGCGGTCAAGGTGTTCAACTGGACGGCGACGCTTTACAAAGGCTCGATCTCCTACGACACGCCGATGCTCTACGCGCTCGGCTTCATCGGGCTGTTCACCGTCGGCGGCCTGACCGGTCTCTTCCTCGCCGCGCTCGGCATGGACGTGCATTTGACCGACACATATTTCATCGTCGCGCATTTCCATTACATCATGGTCGGTGGCGCGTTGATGGGCTATCTCGGCGGCATGCACTACTGGTGGCCGAAGATCACGGGGCGCATGTATCCGGAAGGCTGGGGGCGCTTCGCCGCGCTGATCATTTTCGTCGGCTTCAACCTGACGTTCTTCCCGCAGTTCCTCGCGGGCTACATGGGCATGCCGCGCCGCTATCATGCCTACGCCGAAGAGTTTCAGGTCTTGAACGTGATGAGCACGGCGGGCGCGTCGATCCTCGGCTTTGGCTTGTTGATACCGGGCATCTATTTCATCTGGTCTATGCGCTACGGCAAGTTTGCCGCGCCGAATCCTTGGCCTGCGACCGGCCTTGAGTGGCGCACGCTCTCGCCGCCGCCGACCGAGAACTTCGCCCGCACGCCCATCGTCACGTGGGAAGCTTACGAGTTCCGGCCGATTGAAGAGATGGAAGTGATCGGGCCGGCTAACGAGCAGTCTTCGCGCCCCGCGCCGGATGTGACGACCACCTGAAGGAGAACATTGGGATGAGTGCGGCAGATATACATTTGACCGATGCAGAGCAGCACGCCTCGACGGCGCTCCAACATCACTTCGATAACATGGAGCAGCAGCGCGAGGCGGGCACGCTGGGCATGTGGGTCTTTCTCATCACCGAAGTGATGTTCTTCGGCGGCTTGTTCACGGCCTACGTGCTTTATCGCACGCTCAATGCGCATTCGTTCGCCGCCGCGAGCAGCGGGCTGAATGTCAAGATGGGCGCGGCGAACACGGTCGTCCTGATTTGCAGCAGTCTGACGATGGCGCTCGCCGTCTATTACGCGCAGACCGGCAAACGCCGCATGCAGATCATCTTCCTCGTCATCACGATGGTTTTGGGCGCGACGTTCCTCGTCGTCAAAGGCTTCGAGTATGCGGAGAAGTTCGAGAAGGGGCACGTGCCGTGGTTGAGCTTCTCGTGGAACACACCGGAAGCGCCGGAAGCGATGCCGGCCGGCGCAAACGTGCCCGCGATCCGCATGTTCTACTGGATTTACTTCGTCATGACGGGGCTGCACGCATTCCACATGATCATCGGCCTCGGCATGCTCGGCTTCTTGATCTATTTCGCCTGGCGCGGCCGCTACACGCCGGAGTATCACGCCCCCGTCGAGTTGGGCGGTCTCTACTGGCACTTTGTGGACATCGTCTGGATTTTCCTGTTCCCGCTGTTGTACTTGTTGGGCGCAAACTTGCATCACTGAGGGAAGGCGCTGAAAGTATGTCGGAACACATCGTCTCAAGAACAGTTTACTTCGTGATCTTCGGCGCGCTGATCTTTATGACCATCGTGACCTACGTGGCCGCGCAACACGACTTCGGCAACGAAACCGTCAACACAATCGTCGCCCTCACTATCGCCGTGATCAAGGCGACGCTCGTCATCCTCTACTTCATGCACGTGCGCTACAGCCCACGCCTGACGTGGGTCGTCGTCACCAGCGGCTTCTTCTGGCTCGCCATTATGATCACGCTCACCTTGAGCGACTATCTGACCCGCCTACCGTCGGGTCTGCCCGGCACGAGATGAGCAATCTGTTGCGCGCACGTTAACTACACGCTGCGTACACGCCCGGCCTAATATGGTCGGGCGTTGTTTTTTGAACCTGTGCGCGCCCGCGAGCGTTAACCGACAGAGAAGTGAAAGGTGCGCGGCCGGTTCTGTTGTGCAAACGACGGAGGCGCGGCTACAATCGGCGCGAGGGTGCGACCGACAGCAATCTAACAAGCAGACGGCGGTGAGTTATGAATGAGCGATGCAAAAATTGCGGGGCGGAGTTGTTCGCGGGGCAGCAGTTCTGCCGCTCGTGTGGGGCACGCACAAGCCTGCTCTCGCACGACGACGTAGCCACGCAGATTCTCTCCGGCCAGCAAACTAACGCGCCCACTGCCACCACGCCGCTCGCGGGTGAGCGCGGCACTGACCCAAACTTCGGGCCGCGCCCGACCGCGCCCGCCGCTTACCGGCCGCCACAACAGGTCATGCCGCTCGCGCCGGCTGCGCCCGCCGCCCGCCGCCGCGCGTCGCTCGGTTGGACGCTGCTCGCGCTCTTCGTCTTCGCCATGGGCGCGACGTTAATCGCCGCCGGTTATTTCTTCACGCATCAAGTGCGGCCTCTGGCGCGGAGGATTGTAGTGCCCGCCGTACCTGCCGTGCCCGCCGTGCCGCGCCCGCCGCTGCCGCCGGGCGTCCCCGTCGCGGACGAAGACGCTGAGACGCTTGATGAAGATGGCGCGGACGTGTCGGACGATAAGACCGTCATCACTAAAACGTTTCCGCTCACGCCGGGCGCGGGGCAGTTCGAGTTGTCGAACGTGAACGGCGACATACGCATCGAGGGTTGGGACAAACCGCAGGCGGAAGTGAAAGTGATCAAGCACGGCGGCACGCCCGACGAGCGCGCAGAGGTCGAGATCAAACTGCAACAGGCGGGCGACCATTTGGAACTGCGCACTGCACCGGGCAATCAGGGTGACGTGGATGATGTAGTCTACGAGATCAAACTGCCGCGCCGCATGCTGCATATCGGCCTCAGCGCGATGAATGGCGATGTGAAACTCACGGGCGTAAGCGGCCAGATAGAGATCACGGCGCAGCGCGGCGACATCAAGTTGGCAGATGTCGGCGGCGCGCTCACCACCAAGACGCTCACGGGCAACACCAAGATCGTCCTCGACGCGAGTGCGCGGGCCGACGCGCCGCAGTCTATCAATGCGATCAGCGGCAACATTGAACTGCAACTGGGCGACGAGACGAACGCCGAAGTGCGAGCCGACACCACGAGCGGCGAGATCAAAATTGACGATGAGTTTGGTTTACAAGTCGAGAAGCGGCTGGTCGGGCAGCACCTCGCCGGCCGGCTCGGGCACGGCGGCCCGCCGCTCGTCCTCAAGACTGTGAGCGGCAATATTAAGATCAAGAAATAAGAGTCGTAACTATAGGCATAGGGCGCAGCCGGCAAGTGCAAGCAGAACTTCCGGCTGCGCCCTGCGCTTTTCTCTGTGGCGGCTTTGCCACGCATGCATAAGTGCCACAATTTATTTTGGCGCGGCATGAGGAAAAGGCGTAGTTTTCGCGTGCCGCCCTGTCGCCGCGCGCTGGCACAAGCCTTGCCGTTCGCGTAGAGTGCGTAGATGATAAGGCAGGCAGCGGCTCTAGCGTCCGGCGGACGCCGCCCATGCGCCTGTCTTTAACGTAACAAGCTTTATCAACTCAAGCGGCCAATCAAAGCCGCAGCGATTGGGCAAAGGAGAAAGTAACAGTGAAAAAGGCGATCAACTCCGTTCTGGCGCTCGTGTTCGTGCTCAGCTTAGGCAGTCTTGCGTTCGCGCAGAACAGCAACATGAGCACCACCGAAAACAGCAACATGTCCGGCACGATGAAGCATCATCGGAAACATAAACGGCATCACCGCCGCCACAGCATGCACAAGAAAATGGGCGGCACGATGAACAGCAACACTTAGTCGCTAACAGCACGACCGCAGCGCCGGCCCATCGTGCGGCGCACAAACAGGAGAGGGTGGGGCACAGCCAGACAGCGGCCCCGCCCTTCTTTTGTTTTGACCCTCGTTGATTGAAATTGTTTAGGGTTAGCCATTATGCTGCTCAGCCTGATCGCCGTAGTACCATCTGCGCCGCTGAAAGTTGCATGATGAGCGCGGAACTGTTTCGCCTTCATCATTCATCAGTCATCGTTAACCTTTAATGCGTCCGCTGAAGTTGCACACGAAGACGACGTTGCTGGCGTCGGCGATCACCATCGCCGTGCTGGCGGTGGCGCTCGCTTACACGACGACGCGCGTGGCCGAGATCGTGCGCGACGAGCAGAAAGCGCGGGCTGAACTGCAAGCGCTCAACTTTGCCGAGCAGATTAGCGCGCTGCCTGCGCCGCGCGATCCGCAGGCGCTGGCGCAGGCAGCCTCGCTCGTGCGCGGCGCACGGCCCGATGTCGTTGCCGTGCGCGTCTGGGAGCGCGTCGGTGGCGTCTACGTGGCGGCGGCCAGCGCGGGCGATGCCGGCCCCGCGAACATCCCCGACGACACGAAGGCCGCGCTCCGGAGCGGTTTATCCTCGCGTAGCGTCAACGCGCGCCCCGCCGGTGTGAGCGCGTCGCTCTATCGTGTCTTCGTGCCGATTAAAGAGGGCGAGCGTTACAGCGGCGCGGTCGAGTTAGTCGAGCAACTCGAAGACGCGCCGACCATCGCGCGCAGCTACGAGCGCACCGCCGCGCTGATGGCGCTCGTCGCCGTCGTGCTGATCACGCTCGGCACGTATCTGCTGTTTCGCCAACTCGTCTATCTGCCGGTCGAACGCCTGCTCGGCGCGATGGCCCACGCTGAAGGCGGCGACCTTTCGGCCCATGCTCCCGTGCGTGCGCCCGATGAGTTGGGCCTGCTCTCTCGCAACTTCAATCGCATGATCGCCCGACTACACGTGATGACCGACGAGCGCGAGGCGCAACGCCGCGTCCTGCAAGAGCGCGTGCAGGAGGCGACCGGCGAACTGCAACAGCAGAACGAACAACTCGAAGAGACCAACCGCGAGTTGTGGCGCACGACGCGGCGGCTGACCGAACTGGAACGACTCGCCGCCGCCGGGCAGACCGCCGCACAGTTCGCGCACGAGGTCGGCACGCCGCTCAATCTGATCAGCGGGCACGTGCAACTCTTGAGCGCACAACTCGGCGCGGACGAGCGCGCGGCCCCGCGCCTCAACACCATCAGCGCGCAGATCGAACGGATCGAACGCATCGTGCGCCGGATGCTCGACCGCACGCGCCCCGAAGC
>JANMAD010000060.1:0-7042 GCA_031359515.1 Acidobacteriota bacterium
TTGGCAGCGCGCCGCGAGGCGAGCAGGTTGGGGATGGCGATGGCGGCGATGATGCCGATGATCGCGACGACGATCAAAAGCTCGATGAGGGAGAAGCCCTTCTGGCCTTTTTTTGCTTGCATGTGGTTCTGTTGCTCCTTAGTAGCAGTGGTGATTGTTTGTAGGATTGTCTCGCGCCTCGGTCGTCGTTCTCAGGCCACGCGCCGTGCTTGCGCGACTGTTACGTGGAACTTGAGAAACAAGCCGCATGCCACGTAGCGTGCGGGTGGCGTGAGTGCGAAGAATATTAGTTTTACCGGCTATCTCGGCAGGAACGAGAGCTTTGCGTGGCGGCGTAAGTCCACGCCGTTAACAAAACACGGCAGCACGAAGCTGACGAATTATGTCAGGCAGCCGGGTTTGTGTGCGGGTTGGATTGCGCGGCGAAGTGTAGCTGTGCGGCGAGTCGTGGGCGGGGCAAGACCCACGGCATTAAGCGAGGGGAGACTTTCGCGCGGCGGAAGAGTTGCGGCCAGAACCGGTGGGGCGGTGTAGGCGAGCGTTAGTAGTTGATGGGCGTGCTGCTGCCGTCGGCCGCCGCGCCCAGTTGCGAGCGAATGACGCCGGTCACGTCCATGTAGTAATAGCGCCAGGGCGCAACGACCGGTGCGGCCGTTACCTCGTAAAAATTGGCGCTGAGCGTGCCCGCAGTGATCGCGAATTTGTAATTGCTGCGCTGCCCGTTGGCGAGCAGCGGGTCGGATATGTAACCCGTCGTGTTGAGCTTGTTCAGACCCACGTACTGATCGTGCGATGCGCGGTAGGAGACTTCGGCGGTGTGGATCAGACGAAGCGAGCCGAGCGCGGAGGCGTTGTGCGCCGCTTGCCGGGACTCGAAAAAGTTGGGCAGCGCGATAGCCGACAACGTGCCGATGATCGCAACGACGATCAGCAACTCGATGAGAGAGAAGCCGTGCTCGCGTGAGAGGGAGTTAGTGGTTTTCATTAGATGGATAAAAACTCCTAGCAGGGTCAGTCTGACCGACAAGCGGTCACGTCCCGTTCAACTTGAGCAATGGTCATGCCAGAAAGAAGGGATGAAGGATGAGGGCTGAAGGATGAATAAGAGAAGCCAATTGCGTTGAGCGGTTTTCTTCATCCCTCATCCTTATTTCCCGGCGGCGTCGCTGCGGAGTTGCGCGGTCAGGTTGCGGATGCCGTGTTTGTCGAGCAGGTGGCGGAGCGAGCGGACGGAGAGATGCAGAATCTCGGCGGCGCGCGTCTGGTTGCCGCCGGTGCGGCGCAGGGCTTCGAGCAGATAAGTCTTCTCTAGTTGATCGAGATGCGCGGTGAGATTGAAGCCTTCGTCGGGCAGATCGAAGGCGGCGGCGATGCGCGCGGGATTGTACTGCGTAATGTGCTCGGGCAGTCGCTCCGGTTGAATCTCGCCGGTGCGCTCAAGTGCGACGGCGCGCTCGATGGTGTGCTCTAACTCGCGCACGTTGCCCGGCCACGAGTAGCGTTCGAGCAACTCCAACGCGGGCGGTGTGACGGTGAGTGTGCGACCCGCTTGCGCACAGAACTTTTGCACGAAGTGTGCGACAAGCTCCGGGATGTCCTCGCGCTTCTCGCGCAGTGGCGGCAATTCCAACGGAATGACGGAGACGCGGTAGAAGAGGTCTTCGCGAAACGTGCCCGCTTTCGTCATCGCGGTGAGGTCGCGATTGGTCGCGGCGATCACGCGCGCATCTATCGCCAACTCTTCGTGCCCGCCGACGGGGCGCACCTTCTTCTCCTGCAACACGCGCAAGAGCTTCACTTGCATCGCGGGCGACATCTCGCCGATCTCGTCCAAAAAGATCGTGCCCTTATCGGCGGCCTCGAACAACCCTTTACGATTCGCGGTCGCGCCGGTGAACGCGCCGCGCACGTAGCCGAACAACTCCGATTCCAACAGCGTCTCGGTGAACGCGCCACAGTTGATCGAGACGAACGGCTTATCCACGCGCGGGCTAAGATTGTGAATCGCCCGCGCAACCAACTCTTTGCCCGTGCCCGATTCGCCCGTGACCAGCACCGTTGACTGCACACCCGCGACCGTCTCGATCATCTGGTAGAGCGCCTGCATGCGCGGCGAGCGGCCGATGATGTTATCCAGATTGCCGCGCTCGCGCTGACCTTTGATGAGCGCCTCGTTCTCGACGCGGAGCGTCTGGTTCTCTTTCCTGAGGGCCAGTTTTTCGAGCGCGCGTTCGACGATCAGTTTCAACTCGTCCACATCGAACGGCTTCTGGATAAAGTCGTCTGCGCCAAGCTTGAACGCTTCGCGCGCGGTCTCGACGGTGGCGAACGCCGTCATCAACACGACCGCGACATCCGGCAACAGCCCGCGCGCCGCACGCAGCAACTCGATGCCGCCCATGTCCGGCATGCGCACGTCCGACACGATCAAGTCGGCCGGCTGTTCGTGCAATAGCGCGACCGCGCGCCGCCCATTCTCGGCCGCGCGCACCCCATGGCCCACGCGCGTAAAGACCAGCGTCAAAAGCTGGCGCATGCCCTGTTCGTCATCAACGATTAAAATATTGGCCATAGCTCTGAGTGGTGAAGATGCCAGATGTCAGATGCTAGCTGCTGATTAATCCCTGACATCTTTCTAACCTTGCTGCTCCGGCAGTTCGATAATGATCGTCGTGCCATGTCCTTCGCGGCTGCGGACGTTTATTGTACCACCATGATCGCGGATGATTTGATAGACGATGGATAACCCTAACCCTGTGCCGCCGGTGGTCGAAGACGAGAACGGCTCGAACAGGCGCTCGACCTGTTCGGGTGACATGCCGCGACCCGTGTCCGTGAACGTGATGCGCAAGCGACCGGACGCGGCGTGACGTAATTCGACACGCAGGCGACCGCCGTCGGGCATGGCGTTCATGGCGTTGCGCGCAAGATTCCAGAAGACTTGGCGGAGCGCAGCCCCGTCGGCCAGTGCGCGCACAGGCTCGTCCGGGTAGTCCTCTTCGATGACGTGCTCGGCGCGTGTCTCCGGACTGTGCCGCAGTAATGTGAATGTCTCGCCCAAGGGTTCGCGCATATCCGTCTCGACCAATTCACCGCGCCGTGGGCGCGCGTAAGTTAGGAAGTCTGTGATGATGCGGTTGAGGCGATCCGATTCGCGCAGGATGATCTCCATCAACTCGGCTTGCGCCGGATCGCCATTGGCGTCGGAGTGTAAGACTTGAATCGCGCCGCGCATGGCCGCGAGCGGGTTGCGTATCTCGTGCGCGATACCGGCGGCGACGCGCCCCACGGCCGCGAGCCTGTCTTGTCGCCGCGAAGTCTCTTCGAGCGAGCGCACATGCGTCAAATCTTGAAACGAGATGACCAAGCCGCTCGTCTGGCCGCCGTCGCCCGCGAGCGGCGAGATGGTGTAGCCGAGCCGCACGCGCAAACCTTCGGGCGTCAGACAGTCGCTCTCATAACGCGGGCTGATCTGGCCCTCTTCGGCTGCATGGAGCGATTCTTCAATGCGCCCGGCCAAACCCCCGAACAAGATTGACCCCTCTTGCCCGCGCAACGCATCCGGCGCGTAGCCCGTGATCTCTTCAGCGGCGGCGTTGCAGGTGTAGATGCGCCCGGCTAGATCGGTCGTGACGACGCCGGAGCGGATCGATTCGACGATGCGCTCGTGCAACGCGCGCAGATTGGCGAGCGCGCCCGCCGCTTCGATCAGTTGCACGTCCGCGCGCGATTGACGCACGGCCAACTGCGCGGCCAAGAGACCGACGAAGAGAAAAGCCACGTCGTAGAGACCGGTCGTGCCGACGATGGCCGTGGTCGAGGCCGCGGCCGCTGCGCCGCCTACGCCAAACCAGTCGAAGCTGATGCCGAGCATCACGCACGTATAGCCGAGCGCGCAGCCGACCGAACTGACGAGCGCGCCACGCGCCCCGAGCAAGATACTGGCGAACGAGATGATGACGATGTAGAGCGCCGCGAAAGGCGAATGCAGATCGCCGCCGACGGCAACCAGCCACGAGACGAGCAGTATGTCCACGCCGAATTGTAGCCCGGCCTGTAGTCGCAAACTCGCGCGTGTGAAGCGCAGCAGCAGCGCGTAGAGCAATGAAACGAAAAGCGCGGTCAAGCCGACGGGTAGAGGGCCGCGCAACCATTCGCCATGTGGCAACGCGCCGCCAAGTCGTGCGTACAGCAACAACAGCATGCCGACGACGGCAAAGCGGCCGCCGATAAGTTGCCACAAACGTCGCGCCGTCGTGCCGCTGTCCGTCCGTGTGGCCTGCGTCTGCATGAGCGCAAGCCTAGCATAAAAATCAAGCAGATAGGGGCACGCAAAATAATTCGTTGAGGGTAGATGTCTGAACCACGCGACGAGACAAACAGCCACAGAGACGATACGCGCGGGCGAAGATCGGGCCGTTCGTCTCTAACGCGCGCTTCGTTGGGCAATTGCTGTTTGCGGCTGCTGGCCAAACATATAAGCCAGCATGCGGAAAGTTAGCGACATGTGTTTGCTTTACACTTGCGGGTGTCCATGCTACATTGCGCGCGTAACCCCCCCCCTCTAATTTTTCTCGTTACCAACTAAACATTGATGACGTGTGCGCTGCCGACCGCGCCGGACTTGCGCGTTCATTTGCGCTGATGACTTGCTACGTGGAAGGGGTTTCTAATATGCACAATCACTGCTTTGCTGACCGCATTGTGGGGCGCAACGCTCGCGCCTTTTATTACCGGTTAATAAGGCATGTGCTTGTGCTTGTCGGGAGCATACTCGTCGCCGGTGGCGTGCCGGCCGCGCGGTACGCTACGGGCTTCGCGCAGAAAGTGACCGCACGCCCAAGTAAGCGCATACGCGGCGGCGCATCCCCGACGAGTACGTTGCTTTGGACGCAGAGCTACGACGGGCAATCCGTCTTTGGGCCAAGCGTTAAGACACGTGCGGGCACGCCCGCGCAAGATGAAGAGTTGGCCGACGACTTCGATGTCACCGGCTCGATTGATCGCGTCGTTATCTACGGCTATCGCGACTTCAACGCTGCGCCCAACGCCGTCGTGCATGGCGCGTGGGTGCGTTTTTACAGCAACGTCAGTGGTCAGCCCGGCGCGCTGCAAGCGGAACAATATCTGGCGGTCGGCGACCCGCGCCTCGTCGTTAACAGCCAGCAACCGAACACCGTTGACATCACCTTGCCGACGCCCTTTCAGGCGACCGGCAAACATTTCCTCTCCGTGCAACTCGATGTACAGGCGGCGGATAGCTACTGGTGGTGGGAGAGCGCGAACACGGGCGCGGTGCGCGGCTCGCCGGTCTTACGCCGCGACCGCGCGACGGGCAGCGCGTGGGCGGTGAAGAACAACAGCGATGCCGCCCTCGCGCTCTACGGCACGCTCACCGGCGCACCGCGCCTCGACAGTCTCTCCACCGCGACGACCGCGCGCAGCGGCTACGTCGTCATCAATGGCGCGAACTTCGGCGGGCAGCAGGGCACGGGCCGCGTGCTAGTGGATAACGTCCCGGCTATCGTCGTGCGTTGGACGGACTCGTCCATTCAATTCTATGTGCCGGAGACCGTCGGCCCCGGCGGCACGGCTGTGCAGGTCGTGAGCAGCACGGGCGGCAGCAACACGCTCCCGCTCAACGTCACGACGCGCGTGCAGGATGGGCGCATTCGTTGGCGCTTCACGGTTGCGGCCGAGTACACCTCCATGCGCAACGGCGTCGGCCCCGACGGCACACTCTATGTCAACGACGTGTCCGGGCGCGTCTATGCGCTCACGCCCGACGGCGGTTTGAAGTGGGTCACACAGGTGGCGCTGACGGGCGCGGACGGCCCCGTCTCGGTCGGCCCGGACAACACGATCTACGTCGCGGGCTTGGTGCAGGATACCGACGGCACGGGCGCGCCTGCGATCATCGCGCTCAATCCTGACGGCACGATCAAGTGGCGCTTCGTCGCCAGCAGCGGGCAGAGCAATCGCGGCGGGCCGAGCGTCGGCCCCGACGGCAAAATTTACGCCATCGTGCGTCCGCTTGACTTCACCAGCGCGCTTAACGTCTTCGCGCTCAACCCCAACGGCACGCTCGCTTGGAACTACAACGAGGGCATCTACAAGTACGGCCAGACTGGCGGCAAAGAGATCGTGTTCGGACGCACTGTGCCGCAACTCTATTTCCAGTACGAGTCATTCGTCCGCAACCACGCCGCGTTGCTCTGGTCGTTCGGCCTCGATGGTAGTTTGCACTGGACAAAGCCGGCGGGTAGTGGCCAGACCGCCGTCAGTCCGCTCGACGATTCCGTCCATACGGAGATGCAGGCGTTCACGCCGCCGGGCGCGCCCCTCTGGGTGTTCCCACTCTTCGGCCAAGGCCCGAGTTCGGGGCCGCACGTAGGCGTGGACGGCGTCCACTACGTCGTGCAGAATCTTGGGACACTCTTCGCCGTCAATCCCGACGGCACGGAGAAGTGGCGGCATCTCGATCAAATTCTCTTCGACCCGATTGCCAGCCCGGCCAACAACATCGTCTTCGTTGGTGGGATCATAACTTACGGCGAACCCGGCTTCTTCGTCGGCCACAACACCTCGGATGGCGCTGAAGCCTTCCGCATCTCGCTGCCCGACGAATCGGGCTTCGAGCCTTATGGTCAAGTCAGACCCGACACGCGGCCGACGTTCTCGCCCGACGGCGCGACCGCCTACGCCGGCGCGGACGTGGCCGGGGCGGGCTACGCCGCCGACCCCAACCGGCGCTACTCGTTCTTCTTCGCCATAGACACGACGACCAACCTCGCTTGCTCCTACGCCATCGCGCCGCAGACACAGGCGTTCCCCGCGAACGGCGGCAACGGCACGGTCGCGGTCAGCCCGACTTCGACCACCTGCGCATGGACGGCGACGGGCAACGTCAGTTGGATCACGATCAACAGCGGCGCGAGCGGCACGGGCAACGGCACGGTCGCTTACACCGTCGCCGCTAACACGGGGCCGGACGCGCGTACCGGCTCGCTGACGATTGCCGGCCGCACCTTCACCGTCACGC
>JANMAD010000607.1:0-10793 GCA_031359515.1 Acidobacteriota bacterium
TCTGGAAATGTTGGCAGACGCGAACGAAATATGATGAGGCGAGATACGTCGAATGCTTGCGGAAGAAAGGGTCGGCGTTAGTCCCGGCGATGCCGTGAAATGAAGAAATCGCTTGACACGACCGCCTCAGTTAGCTTGTTATCCCGCCTCTGCGGAACAGCCCGAACGTTCGCAGTCGCGGGCTGTTCCGATCAGGCGGCATAACGCTTAATTAGACCGCCCTGCGTGGGAATGTTTTCGCGGGTGGTTGCGCAGCGCAAAAGTCCGCTCAGATGCGGATGCTAGCACGCCACGCTAGGCCGGCTGGCCGGTGAGGGCCGCCGCTATCGCCATCGCGTTTTCGCGGTTACCGGACATCCCCAGCCGATGGAACTTAGCGATGAAGGGCTTCGCCGGGTCAGTAATCTTGATGTGCGTGAAGATTGCGCCGGTTGAAGCTTTAACGGGCGGGAGGCTGCTCAGCGGGTAGTCCATCATCTCCTGCACCTGCACGTTCTTGCCTTTGAAGCGGAGGACGATCAGGCGGCGGTCGGTCAGCCCCGTGACGTATTCCTTCGTCAGCAACGCGGTCATTATGCCGCCCGACAGGGCTATCAGCAGGATGTGGGGCTGCTTAACGCCATATGCCACATGCTTGAGTTGCTCGCCTGGTTGAAGGTATGGAGTGAAAGCTGCGGCGGGGATGCTCGGGTCTTTGAATCTGGCCATTGTGCTCCTTCGGGCATTTCGCTTGCGGACTTAGTTTAGCGCCACGCCTTATAGCACTGCGGGCGGCTTTCCGCAATAGCGCTTGCTGCGCGCCACGTAAGCCACAGCAGACGATTAGCGACCCGGACGTGCGCAGGGGGCCCCAATGCAGCCAGAGGGCAAATACGCGCCGCTTTTAGAGAGTGTCGAGAGCAAACTGTGCGGCCAACCGCACAAGTTTCTGTTTCGTGCTGCTCATGTTGCCTGCTCAATCAATGCAGTTAAGGTCTGCCGGTAATCGGCCAACTTAGCGGCCGCTGACGTGGGTACGAGCCTAGCCGTGCTGTCGTCCGCAAGTCCTTCATCCCATCGCGCCACCATCTCCACCAAAGGCTCTGACCGGCACATAGTAAAGACCGGTAGGAGCGGGCCAGCCAGCCCCGTTAGCAGCTTGTCATAGGCCAGTCCGTATTCAGCGGCAAAGGCTTGCCAAGCCTCTTCGGTGGCGAGAAAGTTTTGCGCCATGAGTCGCGCCGCGTGCCATTGCGCGGTCGGCTTATCTTCGCCATGCACGAGTAATAACACCCCCACGAGATTATCTAGTTGCATCACGAAATGCAGCAGGATCATGGTCTGCAAGGCATCGAGTTCAGGGTAGAAATCACCCATCTGCATGGTGCGCTTCGGGGTAGCCGCGATCACCGCGTCACGCTCGCGCTGATCAGCACGCCCGACCGCCCGCAGATACAAGGTCAGTCGTTCCTTCTTCGAGAGCAGCGCGTAATGCTTATGTAGGCTATCGTTCACTTCGTCCCCTTTCGCTGGTTGAACACCTTCTCCAACGCGGCGAGTCGTTCCTCTAGCTCCAACTGCTCGCGCGCCCGCAGAGACAGGTCGAGCAGTTTCCCGGCCGCCGTCACGCGGGCCGAGGTCGTGGCCTGCTTATCGCGCATGATCTCACGCAGTACAGTCGTCGCATCGAGGGCATTAGCTTGGAGACTGTTCACCAGATCGCGGCTTAGTTGTAGCTGGGCCTCAGTTAGCCGGGCTTGAAACTCCGGTCGCTGTTGCATGCGCCAGAGCGTCGTGCGACTAATCTTGCAGAGACGTGCGGCATCTTCCACGCGGGGACAAGTGAGCAGGGCAGAGACAGCCTGCTCAAGCTCGGCCTCGCCTGGTTTGGTTTCACCGTGTTTCATTTGTTTCATTAGCCATCCCCGAATTGCGATGTGCTTGTGTCGCTATCATCGCGTTATTGGCTTCTTACCAGCCGTGCCCCGGCGGGTGAAAAGTCCGCAACTATAAAATCAAGCACACGCATTACCATAAAGACCGTCGGGATCGGTGCTGCGCATCTAGCTCAGGCTTTCCATAAAGGCATTCGGCTCGAAAGGCGCAGCCCCTCCGACCGCGCGCCGCATCTGGTTCTGATCGATCAATTCTTCAAGTCTAGGCATAGAGTTTTTATGCAACGTGGACTGCATAAATGTGACCATTTTGTGCCCGTAATACCTCGCACGAACTGGTTTGAACTGCGGTGAGTTGCTGGCTGGCTGTAGCTGCAACCCGCATCAATTGTTGGCCAATGTTATGGAGTGGGATAGAGTGTTAGCAGTGGGCGAGGTCCACACTCGACGATGCGCTGCATAAGTGCGGATGGCAGATGCTAGTTGACAGATGGCAGTGCGCCGCTCTGGATTCTAGCATCTAGCATCTTGCATCCGACATCTTCTTTTATGTCTTCCGACCGCTTCATCAACGAGCGCAAACGCGCGTGGCAACAGCTAGAGGATTTGCTGGCGCTGTTGGATCGCAGCAGCTTGCGCCGGCTGCACCGTGAAGAGGTGCGCGAACTGGGGCGCATCTACCGGCGCACCGCGTCCGATCTGGCCATCGCCCGCGCCGAATCGCGCGACCCGCGTCTGGTCAACTATCTCAACAGTCTCGTCATCCGCGCACACGGGCGCATCTATCGCGCCGAGTCGGCCGAAGGTCGCCAACGCATACGCCAATTCTTCTTGCGCGAGCTGCCGCGCACCTTCCGCCGCACGTGGCGCTATACTGCGCTCGCCGCGCTCTTCTTCTGGGTCTTCTTCATCGCCGGCTTCATCGGCACGATACGCAACGCGGACTTCTCCGAGTTGACCGGCGTCACCGCCGAATGGCGCGCCGAGAACACGGACGTACAAGAGCGTTGGTGGTTGGAAGCGAACAAGGCCAATCAGATCGCGGGCGCACGCATTGCGACCAACAACATCAATGTCACCTTCTACGCCTTCGCGTTCGGCGCATTCTTAGGCGTCGGTTCGCTCTACATCCTCGCCATGAACGGCGCGCAGGTCGGCGCAGTGCTCGCGCTCACCTATCGCGCGGGCTACGGCCACGAGTTATTAACTTTCATGGTCGGGCACGGCGTCGTCGAGCTATCGTGCATCTTCTTCGCGGGCGGCGCGGGGCTGATGCTCGGCAGTGCGATCCTCATGCCCGGCGACCTCTCGCGCTTCGACGCCCTGCGCCTGCGCACGCGCGCAGCCATGCACCTCGTCGTCGCCTGCGTCCCGCTCCTTGCGCTGGCCGGCACAATCGAAGGCTTCATCTCGCCCGCGCCAATCAACCCCGCTTTCAAATTCAGCATCGCTGCGCTGACGGGCATCGCGCTCTACACGTATCTATTACTCGCCGGGCGTGAGGAGGAGAACTCAGAGCAGTCCGCGCTCCTTCACGCGGATATAAGTTTCTAACAGATTCGGTACGAGCGCGGCCGTCGTGACATCGAGGGCGAGGCCGCCTTGTTGTTCGACGAGGCGCAGGGCGGCTTCGCGTTGGAACATGATCTCTTCGGCGACGGATTGCGTGAATAGATCGCGCAAGGTATCGGGTGTGTCGCGCACGACGGCGCGCAGGTCGCGGTCGGCGATGCAGACGACGAGCGGCAGATGGCGCGGGCGCAACAGCCGTAGCGACGTGAGCAATTCGCGCGAGCCTTCTTCGTCCACTAGATCGGTCAGCACCACGACGAGCGCGCGGCGTTTGCAGTTGGCCGCGATGTACTGGAAGGCGCGCGTGTAGGACGGCTCGATCATTTCCGGCTCGATGCCGTAGAGCGCTTCCATCACGGCCTCTGTCTGCACGTGCCCGCGACCGGGCGGTACGTAAGTCCGCACGCGCCGGCCGAAGACGGCGAGCGCCGTGTGATCGCCGCCGCGCTCGGCCGCGCCCATTAAGGCCAGGGCCGCGTGCAGCGCCGTATCGAATTTCGTCTCCTGCTCGATGCGCGCAGTCATCAAGCGGCCCGCGTCGAGCGCGATTAGCACGGTCTGGTCGCGCTCGATCTGATACTGTCGCGTCGTCAAGCGCCCGCGCCGCGCCGTCGCCGTCCAGGAGATGTGGCGCAACTCGTCGCCGGGCACGTACTCACGCAGAGATTCAAAG
The DNA here is from genome assembly GCA_031359515.1 of Acidobacteriota bacterium. GTDB lineage: Bacteria > Acidobacteriota > Blastocatellia > Pyrinomonadales > Pyrinomonadaceae > QHXQ01. The sequence goes on from JANMAD010000607.1 coordinate 4,120, forward strand.
TCGCGCCCCTCGCCGCGCCAGGATGTGCGCCGCCGCAGGGCGACGAGCGAGCGCGCCCCTAACGCCTTCAACTCCGCCGCGCGTGCCCGCCGCAAATTCGGATAGACCTTGATCGTCTCTGGCACACCCGCTGCCGCCGCGACCCACACTAATCCGAACCTTGAACGATAGCGCACCGCGATGCGCCCGAACTCGTAACGCCCGCGCTTCGGCGGCGTCAGCCCGTAAACGAGCGTGGCTGAACTTTGCCCCGCGACACGCAACTCGACCGCACGCGGCGACTCTAAGCGTAACTCCGCCGGATACTCGTCCTTTACGCGCACAACGAACGGCCGCGCGCCGTCGTTCTGCACCTGCACCTGCACCTCTGTCTCCGCGCCGAGATGAAAGCGGCCCGCAAACTCGCGCGCTATGCGGACGCCCACAGGCCAACGGCTCAAGCGCGTATCCACGAATGCGGCAGCCAGCAGCAACAGATCGTAGGCAAGCGTCAGCCGGCGCAAGAGCGGCCATTGCCACGATAACGAAAGCAGCACGAAGCCCACGGCGAGCAACGCGTAAAAGAATTTAGTGAAGACGAAGCGCATACGTGCGAGTGCGCGAAGCGATCAGACAAGCGGTGCGTGTAACGAAAAGTAGTGTATTGGTAAACGCAAGCGTAAGCAATCGTAAGGCAGCCGGCTGCAACTATGCTGCGGCTTATGGTCTAAATCAAACCACGAAAGATTGGGATCGAATGAAAAGCTATCCACGAAACGACACGAACCAACACGAAGAAGCATCACGAAGTTCGTGACTTTGTTCGTGTCGTTTCGTGTGGTTTCGTGGATAAATCTTTTCGCTCTTTACGCCATCCCTATGTGCTTCGATTTAGCATCTGGCGCAACCATCTGTTTGCGGTTAAAATGCCCGCGCTCCCGGTTCAGTGCAAACGCTCATGTCATGCTGCAAGCCCTTGAAGGAACAACTATGAAACGTGTCTGCTTGCTACTCGCAATCTTGCTCCTCAGTTCGTTCACCGCCGCCGCACAGAGTAAATCTTTCCGCGAGCGCACAAAGGACTTGCAGAAACTAGACGGCTACTTCCCCATCTACTGGGACGCGGAGAACGGCAAACTGCTGCTGGAGATCGCGCGTTTCGATCAGGAGTTTCTTTATCAAGTCTCGCTGCAAACGGGCGTCGGCTCGAACCCCATCGGGCTGGATCGCGGGCAACTCGGCAATACGCACGTCGTCTTCTTCCAGCGCACAGGCCCGAAGGTGTTATTGCTTGAACCGAACCAACGCTACCGTGCGCGCACGACGAACGCGGACGAGCGGCGCGCGGTCGAAGAATCGTTCGCGCGCTCTGTGTTGTGGGGCTTCAAGGTGGAAGCGGTCGAAGGCGATCACGTCTTAGTTGATGCCACCTCATTTTTCTTACGCGACGCGCACGGCGTCAGCGACACTTTGCGGCAGACGCAACAGGGCAACTTCAGTCTCGACGAGACGCGTAGCGCCATCTATCTGCCGCGCACGAAAAACTTCCCGCTCAACACAGAGATCGAAGCCCTGCTCACCTTCAACGCGCAAGGCGATCCCGGCCCGCTCGTGCGCCAGACGACGCCTTGGCCGCAGAACGTCACGGTGCGCGAGCATCATTCGCTCGTGCAGTTGCCCGACAGCAACTATCAGCCGCGCCGCTACGACCCGCGCGTCGGCAACATCCACATAGAGTTCTACGACTACGCCACGCCCATCACCGACCCCATCGAGCAACGCTGGATCATCCGTCATCGCTTACAGAAGAAAGACCCGACGGCGGCCGTCTCCGAGCCGGTCAAGCCGATCATCTACTACGTTGACCCCGGCGCGCCCGAACCGATCCGCAGCGCGCTCGTCGAAGGCGCATCGTGGTGGAACGAAGCGTTCGAGGCGGCTGGCTTCAAGAATGCATTTCAAGTGCGTGTGTTACCCGCCGATGCTGATCCGATGGATGTGCGCTACAACATGATCAACTGGGTGCATCGCGCGACGCGCGGCTGGTCAATCGGCGACGCGATCACAGACCCGCGCACCGGCGAGATCATTAAAGGCAACGTCACGCTCGGTAGCTTACGCATCCGCCAGGACTACATGCTCGGCAGCGGTCTCATCCCGCCCTTCAACGCAAGCGCCACGACACGCGGCGGCATGGACAATGATTACCTGCGCGGCGGCTCGTGCGATTTCGGCGCGCTGCCCGATGATGAGTATCTCGCCGCGCTTGATTCATCAACGGACGCCGCACAGATGGCGCTCGCACGTATACGCCAACTCGCCGCGCACGAAGTCGGGCACACGCTCGGTCTCGAACATAATTTCGCCGCGTCAACTTACGCCGGGCGCGCGTCCGTGATGGATTACCCCGCGCCGCTCGTCGAGATCAAAAACGGTAAGCTCGATCTCTCCAATGCCTACGCGCGCGGCATCGGTGTTTACGACAAGTTCGCGATTACTTACGGCTACGCGCAATTTCCGGCGAGCGCGGACGAGAACGTGCAACTGGCGCGCATCGTCGAGGACGGCATCGCGCGCGGCATGCTCTATCTGACTGATCAGGACGCGCGCCCGTTCGGTGCGGCCAATCCGCTCGCCAGTCTGTGGGACAACGGCGACGACCCTGTCGCAATGCTGCGGCACGAGATGGAAGTGCGCCGCATCGGTCTCGCGCAATTCGGTCTCGGCAATATCCCTGCGGGCACGCCGCTCTCGCTGCTCGAAGCGAAACTGTTGCCGCTTTACCTGCATCACCGTTATCAACTGCAAGCGGCCGTCAAAACAGTCGGCGGGCTTTACTACACGTATGCTGTCAAATCCAGTGACGTTCCGCCGTTCATCCAAGGGCACGCGGCGGCGGTCAGCCCGTCGCTCATTCAACAGATCATCCCAGCCGCGCGCCAGCGCGCTGCGCTGAGTGCCGTGCTGGATACGCTCAAGCCGGAGACGTTGGCCGTGCCCGTGCGCATCCTTGAGTTGATCCCGCCGCGTGCGCCCGGTTATGAAGGCAACACGATTGAGTTGTTTGCGAAGCGCACCGATCCGGCGTTCGATCCGCTTGCCGCCGCCAGCATCGCGGCCGATATGGCCGTCAGCGCGCTGCTCGAACCACATCGTGCCGCGCGACTCGTTCAATATCACGCGCGCAACGCGGGCAACCCTGATTTTCAAGAGGTCGTGGCCGCACTCGTTCGCCGCACATGGCTTGACGCCGCGCCACGCGACGACTATCAAGCGGACATCGCCCGCACAGTGCAGAGCCTGACGGTCACGCGCCTGATGGATTTGGCCGCGAACGACGCAGCCACTACGCAAGTGCGCGCCACTGCGACGCAGGCGCTGCGCGAATTGCAAGACCGGTTGAAAGTGCCGCCCGGGATGATCAATTCATCAGACTTCGCGCATCGCCACGCCACGCTCGACGACATCGAACGCTTCCTCACGCGCCCCGACGCGCCGCGCAAACGCACCACGCCGTTGCCCGCCCCGCCCGGCGACCCCATCGGCGCGCAGAGTCCGCCGGAATAAGAATAAACGCAGAGGACGCAAAGGAAAGGACGCAGAGAGCGCAAAGAGTAACTCTCTGCGTCCTTCGCGTCCTCTCTTTGTGTCCTCTGCGTTTAAAGCTCTCTGACCGTCTAATCCACCTTCAGCCCATCAATCGCTTCGACCGTCAACTTCTGCGTCTGCTTCTTGTCGCCAACTGTTAAGGTCACGGTGTACTCGCCGGGCTTGACGAACTTCGGTTGATCGTTCGCGCCGCGATCCTCCGTGTTCTCCGGTTGCAGATTCCAGACGACGCGATTGATCTCCGGCACGGTCGTGCCCGTCAGTTTGCGCACAACATGATCTTGCGCATCCTTGATCTCAATCGTGTACTCTTCGCCGTTGTAAGACTTCTGATAGAAATTTATGTACGCGCCAAAGGCCGGGTTCGGCGCTTTGTAGATGCGCTTGCCCCAGACCGCGCCTTCGGGCAGGTAATAGAACTCCAGCGCGGGTCGGATCGTGAACAGGTGCAGATCACCCGCGCGCACTTCCGCCGTCATCTCTTCGAGCGGGCGTATGTCGTCCATGATAAAGATGGAGCGGCCGTGTGTGGCGATGACCAGATCGCGCTCACGCGGATGCACGAGAATGTCGTCCACGGCGACGGTCGGCAAGCCCGGCATGAACTTGACCCAACGCGCCCCGCGGTCGAATGAGAGATAGAAACCGAATTCCGTGCCGGCGAAGAGTAAGTTTTTATTGAACGGGTCTTCGCGCACAACTTTGACGGTGGTCGTACGCGGCAAGTTCGCATTGATTGATTTCCACGTCTTGCCGTAGTCGGTCGTCATAAACGCGAACGGCGCGAGCACGTCGTTGCGATGCCCGTCAATGGCGACGAAGGCCGTGCCCTCTTCAAAGTGCGACGCCTCGATACGACTGACCCAGAGACCCTTAACGGCCGCCGGGAAGTTCGCCGTCAAATCAGTCCACGTCTTGCCCTCGTCGCGCGTCAGCCATACCTTGCCATCGTCCGTGCCGGCCCAGATCAGACCGCGCGTGACGGGCGATTCAGAGAGCGTGAAGATCGTGCCGTAGGTCTCCGCGCCTGAGCCGGTGGTGACGATCTTCGTCGGGTCTTGCGTCGAGAGATCGGGGCTAATGGCTTCCCACTTGTCGCCGCGCTCGGTTAGTTTGAACATGCGATTGCCGCCCATGTAGAAGACGGTCGGGTCGTAGTGCGACATCCAGACGGGCGTGATCCAGTTGAAGCGGAACGCGGGCGTGCCCTCTTTGCCCTGCGGTTGGAGGGACTTGAACTGCCCGGTCTTGACGTTCAGCCGGACGAGGAAACCATTCTGCGATTCGCTGTAAGTGATGTTCGGATCGTTGGGATCAATCGCGCAGTAGAAACCGTCGCCGCCGCCGAGCGAGTACCAGTCGGCGTTGGTGATACCGTCGGCGTTGCGCGTCTGCGAAGGGCCGCGCCAGTTGAAGTTGTCTTGCAGTCCGCCCGCGACCGTGTAGGGCTTCTGCATGTCCACCGTCACGCGATAGAACTCGCCGAGCGGCACGTTGTTGATGAAGTCCCAACTGTCCGTGCGATTGTAGCTCGCGTAGATGCCGCCATCCGTACCGAGCAAAACGTGATCCGGGTTCGTCGGATCGATCCACATCGCGTGCAGATCGCCGTGTATGTTTTTCGCGCCGTTGCCGCGAAAAGTCTTACCGCCGTCGTCCGAGACGTGGAGGCCGAAGCCGAGTATGTAGATGCGTTTATCATCGTTCGGATCGACGCGAATCTGGCTGAAGTAGAACGAGCGCGGCGTCAGTTCGTTCACGCGCTCCCACGTCTCGCCTTTATCAGCCGAGCGAAAGACGCCGCCCGATTTGCTGCGAAGCTCATCAATCGAAGCCGCGCCGCCGCTATCCGATTCGATGACCGCATAGACGATCTTCGGGTCTTTGCGGTAAACGTCCAAGCCGATGCGCCCGGTCGGCGATGGCAAGCCGTTCGTCAGCTTCTTCCAAGTGCGCCCGCCGTCGCTCGTCTTGAAGACGCCGCCCGTCGGCCCGCCGCTCGTGAAGCTGTAAGGCGTGCGCCGCCGCATATACATCGCGGCGTAGAGCGTGTTGTGATCCGCCGGATCAAGCACGAGATCAATCGCACCCGTGTTCTCATCAACTTGCAACGAAGGCGTCCACGTCTTGCCGCCGTCCGTAGTCTTGAAGACGCCGCGCTCGCGGTTCGCGCCCCACAGGTGGCCGACCGCCGCGACATAGACCGTATTCACATCCGCCGGATCGACGATGACGCGCGCGATGGTCTGCGTGTCGCGCAGGCCCATATTCTTCCACGTCGCGCCACTATCTTCCGACTTGTAAATGCCGTTGCCCCACGATGAGCTGTTGCGTCCGTTCGGCTCGCCCGTGCCCGCCCACACGATTTTAGAATCCGCCGGTGCGACTGCGACCGCGCCAACCGAAGCGACAGACTCTTTATCAAACACGCCCGCCCAACTCGTGCCGTTGTCCGTCGTCTTGAACAGCCCGCCCGTGCCGGTGGCGACGTAGAGCGTGTAAGGCTTCTTCGGATCGCCCGTCATGTCGGCGACGCGCCCGCCCATGTTCGCCGGGCCAATCGCGCGCCACTTCAGTTGTTTCGTCAACAGCGTGTACGGCTCGATGCTCTGCTCCACGTCCTCGGTCGCGCCGGGTTGCTGCGCAGGATTCTGCGTCTGTCCGGTCGTGCCGCCTTCGCCCGGCGTCGCCGCCGGCTTCGGCGCTTTCGCCACCGGCTTCTTTTGCTTCTGCTGCGCGAACGCGCGCGAACTGGAAATGACTTGCAGATTGAGCGCGCAACAGAGCGCGATGATGAAACAGATTAAGTAGCGTTTCATTTATGGGTACTCCTCAGAGTTTGAGTTCAGGGTTGAACGATTACGTACGAATTATGCCTCACGCAAAGACGCAAAGATAGGATCGCAAGAAGAGGATCGCCCAACTCCTTTGCGTCCCTCTTTGCGCCTTTGCGTCTCCAGCGTGCGGTCTTCTTATCTCGGCACTTCCGCCGTGTTTAGAATATCTGTAATCACCCCGTCGGGCGTCGCGCCGTCAAGCTCGGCTTCCGCGCGCAAAGTTAAGCGATGGCGCAGACAAGGGCGAGC
>JANMAD010000613.1:0-4065 GCA_031359515.1 Acidobacteriota bacterium
GAGGGCGAGTTGATCTTCGATCTCGTCTATACGCTCGCCGGTTGTCGCAAGCCGGTCGAGCGTCTGTGGATTTCGTCGCTCACGCGCGACGCGATCATCGCGGGCTTCACGCAACTGAAACCTGCGGCGGCGTACGCGGGCCTGCGCGATTCGGCGCGGGCGCGGCAACAGTCTGATTGGCTTGTCGGCTTGAATGCGACCCGCGCGCAGACTATCATGGCGCGGAAAGCGGGCCATGATGGCGTGTATTCGCTCGGTCGTGTGCAGACGCCGACGCTCGCGCTCATCGTCGAGCGCGACGAAGAGATCGCGCATTTCGTGCCGACGACTTATTACGAGGTCGTCGCCGATTTCAAAGCGGAAGCGGGCGCGTATCGCGGCACGTGGTTCGATAAAAAGGGCAGCCGCTTCGATAAACGGGAAGCGGCCGAAGCGGTCGTCGCTAAAGTTAAAGGACAAGCGGGGAAGGTCGAGAAGGTCGAGCGGAAGGCGACGAAGGAACGCCCGCCGTTGCTCTATGATCTAACGACCTTGCAGCGCGTGGCTAACGTGCGCTACTCGTTCTCGGCCGATCAGACGTTGAAGCTCGCGCAGTCGCTCTACGAAAAGAAGTTCATCACCTACCCGCGCACGGCCTCGCGCCATCTCTCTTCGAGCGTCAATCAGGAATTGAAAGGCCACATCGAAGCGGCGCGCGTCGGCCCCTATGTTGAGTTTATCGAAACGATCATCGCCAAAGGCAAGTTCACGTTGACGAGCCGGCACGTGGACGACAAGAAGGTGACGGATCATCACGCGCTCATCCCGACGAAGCAGCGCATCGAGCCGAACGCGGTCAGCCCCGACGAGAAACGCATCTACGATCTGATCGTGCGTCGCTTCCTCGCCGCTTTCTATCCGGATGCGGAGCTTGAGCGCACGACGATCATCACGGGCGTGGTGGGCGAGCAGTTCATCACGCGCGGCACGGTCGTCTTGCAAGCGGGCTGGCGCGCGGTCGATCCGCCGGGCCGTGAAGAGAAGAAGAAGGACGAGGACGGCGAAGAGGCCGAACTGCCGGCGGTGAAAGCGCAGGCGGCGGTTGCCACGCAAAACGCGGAAGCGGTCGAGAAGCAGACGAAAGCGCCACCGCGTTATTCCGAGTCGAGTTTGCTGGGCGCGATGGAGACGGCGGGAAAGAAGATTGATGATGAAGAGTTGCGCCTTGCGATGCGCGAATCGGGCTTGGGCACACCCGCCACGCGCGCCGCGATCATCGAGACACTGTTGAAACGCGAGTATGTGGTGCGCGATAAGAAATCTCTGCGCGCGACGCCGAAGGGCGCGGCCGTGATCAAGTTGCTGCCCGCGCCGCTGTTGAAATCGCCGCAGTTGACGGGCATGTGGGAGCAGAAGTTGACGCGCATGGCGCGCGGCGACTATGCGTGCGCGGATTTCATGGCGGAAGTGAAGGGGATGGTCGTGGAGATAGTCGCACAGATCGCGGGCGCGCAGATGGAGCGTGCGACAGGGACGAGTGAAGGGCAGCAGACACGCAGAGAGTTGCCGCGGCCCGATGGCGCGCTCGATTGTCCGAAGTGCAAGTTGGAAGAGCGCGCGGGCTTCTTAATCGAGCGCGAGAGTTCGGGCGGCAAGTTTCTCGCTTGCTCAACGGGCAAAGATGCGTGCGGTTTTATCAGCGACGTGCCGAAGAACGCGAAGCAGCGCAAGGCGCTGTTGCAGACGAAGTGCCCGACGTGCGCGGGCGCGTTGCGTTTGCGTCTGCCGAAGGAGAAGAGCAAGCGCGCGTTGCTCTCGTGCGTGCGCTATCCCGATTGTCGCGGCGCGCGTTGGTTCAATGAAGGGGGCGTGCTGGAAGAGCCGAAGCCCGCGCCGGAGACGGGCCCGCCCTGCGCCGCGTGCGAGACGCCGATGCTCAAGCGCGGCCCCGCCAGTTCCGGCAACTACTTTTGGTCGTGCCCGCGCTGGCGCAGCGACGGCACGGGCTGCAACTCGAAGCCGGTCTGGATTAACTAAAGCGCAACACAGCAATGGCACGCAACCAAAGCCTTAGCCACGAACTCACACGAAACAGCACGAACAAGAAGCAACTCAGTTCGTGTCGGTTCGTGTGAGTTGATGGATAAATGTTTTTCGCTCTTTGAGCCAATCTTTAGGTTTAGATTTAAACGCACGTGTGAGGCAAGCATGCGGTGGGCGAGATGAAGCAAATCAATGAGCAACAACGCGCGCAGTATGAGCGCGACGGCTTTCTCATGCTCGAAGATTTCGCTAGTGCGGCGGACTGTGCCGCGCTACGTGCGCGGGCGGCCGAGTTGGTCGCTGCGTTCAACCCGACCGATACAATCTCGATCTTCTCGACACACGAACAGACGCGCACGAGCGACGAATACTTTCTCTCATCCGGCGACAAGGTGCGCTGCTTCTTTGAAGCGGAAGCATTTGATGCGGCCGGGCATTTGCGGCAAAGCAAAGAGCACTCGATCAATAAGATCGGCCATGCCCTGCACGATCTCGATCCGGTGTTCGCGTGCTTCTCGCGGTCACCGGCGATCAAGCGGTTAGTCGCCGACCTCGACATCGTCGCGCCATTGCTCGTGCAGTCCATGTACATTTTCAAACAACCGGGCATCGGCGGCGAAGTGACGTGCCATCAGGACAGCACGTTTCTCTACACCGAGCCGCCGGGCGTCGTGGGTCTCTGGTTCGCGCTCGAAGCCGCGACGGTAGAGAACGGTTGTCTGTGGGCGTTGCCCGGCGGGCACAAACTGGGTTTGAAGTCGCGCTTCCTGCGTGCGGCCGGTGGCGGCACACGCTTCGTCACGTTGGCCGAGACGGCTTGGCCGGCCGAGCAACTCATTCCGTTGGCCGTGCCGGCGGGCGCGCTCATCGTGTTGCACGGCATGTTGCCGCACCTCAGTCGCGCCAATCACTCGGCGCAGTCGCGGCACGCCTACACACTGCACATCGCGGACGGGCGCGCACGCTATCCGCCCGACAACTGGTTGCAACGCGGGCCTGAGCTGCCGTTTCGCGGGTTCTGATTAGGGCGGGAGGGAATGATTGCGCCAGAGTATTTCAACACAGAGAGCACAGAGGAGACACAGAGAACACAGAGACAGCAATATCAGATTTGAAATTTGAGATCATTTTTCTCTGTGTTCTCTGTGCGGCCTCCGTGCCCTCTGTGGTTCAGCCGGCCTGAGCCAACATACAAGCAACGTCGATGGATAAAGCGAGTGAACTTCAGCATGCGGCCTACGAGATTTTCACTGAAGCATTGCGTGATGTGGATGCGGGCCGTGCGGTGCGCGCGGCCGTGCAACTTAACGATACGCGGCTCACGGTCGTTGACAGCGAGTTTGATCTAAACGTTTATGCTGACGTCTGCGCCGTCGCTATCGGCAAGGCGGGGCGTGTGCTGGCGGCGGCGTTGAGCGATGTGCTTGGCGCGAAGCTCGCGCACGGCATCGTGTCCGCGCCGGTGTCGCATGTTGCGTTGCCGGCGCAATGGCAAGCGTTCGCGGGTGGCCATCCATTACCCGATGAGGAGAGTTTGGCGGCGGGGCGGGCGGCGCGTGGGTTGTTGGCGGCGGCGGATGTGCCGGATGCGCTCGTGCTGTTTTTGCTTTCAGGCGGCGGCTCGGCGATGTTGGAGTGGCCGCGTGATGCGCGCGTTACGCTCGCAGATTTGCGTGCGACCAACCGCGCGCTCGTCACGTGCGGCGCGACGATTGCGGAAATCAACACGGTGCGGCGTGCGCTCTCTGCCATCAAGGGCGGCGGCTTGAGCGCGCTCGCGCCGCACGCCGCGCAGGTCTCGCTGATCGTCTCGGACACGAACCCTGATGAGGCAGCGCACGTTGCTTCAGGGCCGACCTACGCGCCCACACAGCTAACCGCCCCCGCACATCAAGTCGTAAACGTTCTCGCCCACTATCAACTTAGACAGCAACTGCCGGCCACTGTGCTGAGTGCGCTTGATGAGACGCATGGCGCAGCCGAACTAGCTGACAGTGACGCGCAAACTGCGGGCGCGTTGCGGCGACATTATGTGTTGCTCGA
>JANMAD010000217.1:0-4202 GCA_031359515.1 Acidobacteriota bacterium
CGATTGAGTCGGCCGAGGAAGTGGCGTTGATAAAGCCAGTTTGAGCGTTGCTCGATGGCGGCGGTGCAGCCCGCCAGATCAATCGCGGGCGAGACGGCGCAGACAGCGCGCACTTCGCGTGGCAAACGCGCGCTCTCGTCGCCCGCGAGTTTCAGAGACATGTTGCCGCCGAGCGAGAAGCCGCTGAGGAGAATGTCGGTTAAGCCGTCACGCGCGATCAGCTCTTTGATGACCACGAGCAGATCGGGCGTGAGACCGCTGTGATAGAGCGTGGGCGTCAAGTGTTGCGTGTCGCCGCAGGTGCGCAGATTTAAACGCACGGTGTTGAAGCCCGCGCGATAAGCTTTCTGCGCCGTGCCCAGCACGTGGATGGATTCGCTTGAGCCTTCCAAGCCATGCACGACGATGAGCGTCGGCTGCGCGTGCCGCTCCGCCTGCCAGCGACAGTGCGCCAACACACGTATACCGGTCTCGACCTCGAAGGTGCGCGCCTCGTCGTTGTGATAAGCGCGCCCCAATCCGCGCTGTCGCGGCCAGACGTAAGCCGCGAGCGTCTGCGCGTGCCCGCTCTTAAACAGAGGGTGCGGGTGGAAAGGTTTTTGTTTGAGCGTGCGCTCGATCTCGCGCAAGGGTGCGTCCGCGTCGGCTGACGCGGCAGAGAGAGGTTGAACGTCTGTTGTCCCGACCGTGTTCGTATGCTTCATCGCCCTGAGAAATTATTGTACATAATATCGAAACGGCAGATGAAAGTCGCACGCGCTTTTGTTACATGATACGCGGCGGCTCAACCGGCATCGGATCGCCGGCTGGTATGGGCGCATCAGGCTCGCGCACGGGCGCGGGGGCTGGCTCTTGATCGGGCGGCAGCGGTAATGGATCAGGCTCGGACGTGATGGGATCATACGGCGTGGTGGGCGGCAACTCCGGCTGCTCGCCCGGTTGCGTCGGCCCTGTGCTCGACTCGTGCATCATAACTGTAAGTCCTCTCGCTGGCTGTAAGTTAATAACGACTTTCAAATGCGCTGAATGCGCGCTCTAGCTCCCACTGGAGGTGTGCTTTCTCGCTGCCCATCAGGAATTGGTGGCAGGCTTGTGTCTGTGCGTCTTGCCCCGGCGCGTCTTTGGCGCACTGCGGTGCGAGGGTGAATTTGCGTGCGTCGCGCCACAAACTCACGCCGCCGATGAAAGCATATTGGAGACTGTTGCGCGCCATAGTTTTAAGTTCGAGATAACCCAAACCTTGCTCGTCGGCCGCTTTCAAAAACTCGCGTGAGATTTCCGAGCGGGACACGCCTTCATCATCAGTCGCGAGCGCGACGGGGACGCCGTATTGCATATACGTCCTGAGCGGATGCTCGCGCCCGCGCACACCCAAAATCAAGTCGTTGCTGCTCAAGCAAATCTCGACCATTATGTTGCGCCGCGCCATCTCGCGCAACAGTTCCTCAGCATCCGTCTCGTGCATGATGTCCACGCCGTGCCCGATGCGTGTGGCGTGGCCGAGGTTAACCGAGTCGCGTATGTGAAAGCTGAGATCGGCCGGCGGGACAAGACCGGGCGCAAGCTCGCCCGCGTGCAAGGTGATGCGCGCCTGCGGATAACGGCCATGCAGGAAATCGAGCATGTGCATCTGCACCGGAAAATTATGCAGAGCCGCGTAGCCGTCTTCCGGTTGGACAAGATTCAACGCCACCACTTGCGGGTTCGACTCGTTGGCCAGCATGAAGGCCGCCAACATCTGCGCATAGACCGGCCCCAGCGCCGCGCCGCGCCCGACCTGAAAGATGTAGCGCACCGTCACCGCGCAGCCCGCGTCGGCCTGCGGTGTGCCGCATTGTAGTTGACTATCTTTCAACGCCTCGGCCTGTCGTAAATTCTCGCGCGTTTGCGTCACCGCTTTGACGATGCCGGCCGCTTGCAATTTGTTGAGCGTGCCTGCGTAATCATCGTCCCATTTAACGTCTTGCCCGATCTGCGTGGCCATGCCATTGTCGGGCGTGAGCATCAACTCCAGATATAGCACGTGTCCTCGGGCGGCGCGTTTGACCGTATCCGCGAGCATCTGGCCCGTCTGTCCGTAGGTAGCCTGACTAAACTTGGGAAAGGTATCGAAGAAATGATCGTGCCCGTTCTGCCCCGCGTATTGCCAGTTGCGCATAGACCACGCATCGATCATCTGCCGGTACAACACGCCGTTCGTTCTCACCTCGCTCACCGGCGCGCTATGCCACGGCACACAGGGCGGTGCTGATAACACGAACGTCGTCTGCTCCACGCACAAGCCGCTCTGCGCGGCCCAATCAACATAAGCTTCAGCGTAGATCGCACCGGAGAGATGATTGTGCAGATCGCCGCCCTTCGGCATGCGCAACAGGAACGCTAACATTTGCGGCGGCGATGGGCGGATTGACTCGAAGTAACGCGCGGTTCTTTCTGCGGGTGTGCCGGTGTCTGGTTTGCGAGTGATGCTCTGCGCCGGTGATGTTTGCGGGACAACTATCAGCAGACAGATGGCAATGAGGAGGTAGGATAGTTTTCTCACGTTCTGCTCCATGCAGCTTGTGCGCTCATCTGATCTTAATTGAGTTGTGGTAAGCGTAATGTTTGCGCAGTTCAATGTGTGACAGGGCAAGCTTGGATAGTCACGATCTGCCAGCCGCCCGCGCGCTCGGCGTAGACGTGGATCGTGCTGTACTGTCCTGCGATCACGCGCCCCTTATACAGCCAGCGCGCCGTGTCGCGGCACGTCAGCACGGCCGTGTGACCATAGACGCGCACGCTGACGTGATCGCGCGTCATCGCTTCGGCCGTCAGGTCGCCCGTTTCGATATCGGCGATGAACTGCGCGCGGTCGTCACCTTCGAGCGGATAAGTGAAGACACAATCCTCCGCCATGATGCGCGCCAGCGCCGCCGTGTCGCGCTGCACGAACGCGCGCACCCATTCGTCGTTAAGCCGCCGCACCGTCTGCGCCACCTCGTAGCTCGCCCGCGGTTCTTCGTTCTGCTCGCTCATCGCATCGTCTCCCGCACGTTGCAGTTCGACCGGGCGGAATTGTTTCTATGTCATCTCGGCCGTCACGTCAATCTGCGGATGAAGGACGCGCCCCATTGCCTGCGCCTACCCCGCGCGCATGCTTACTCCTCGTACTCGTCAGAGCCTTGCACCCACATGAACGATTGCAGATCGATCAGGTCGCGCGGGCGCAAATCGCGCAGGTCGCGTTTGATCGTAGCGGCGAACTCAAGCAGGCTCGCGTAAGTCTCCCACGACGGCCGCGACTTGTATTGAAAATCGAATCCATACTCACGGGCGGCGATGCGCGTGACGTTCGGTTTAAGGAAGATATGCGTCTCCGGTTGCGCGATGAAGCCGAAGACCGTCACCAGCGGCCACGTCAGCACGCGCGTCTGCTTACGCGGCAGCGCCGCCACCGTTTCGCACCAACGCGCGAACTTGCGCTCCATCTGCCCTGCGCCATAGATGAATTCGTAAAGTCCCTCGGCGAATAAGCGCGCCCCCGCCGCCGACTTCACCGCATCGCGCAATGCCATCTTCTCGAACGAGAACAGTAGATTCGTCCGCGCTTCAAGTCGCACCGCATGCGCCGCGATCTCTGCTAACTTGCCTGCCTGCAATAGCGCACGGTAAGCAGTGCGATTGAGCGTCTCGTCCCACTGCTCGTGCGCCGTCCACTTATAGCCACGCTCCCACGCGATGTAAGTCTCATCCTGAAAGCCTGCGGGAAAGAACCGCAGAAACTTCTGCCGACAACTCAATGTACCAGCCGACGTTTGCCCGCTCTGTCTGGAGCGCGCCGCCCGCCCGTTAGCAAGTTTGCTCGCTCCCACTTGTCGCCTCCTTGCTCGATAGCGCGCGTGTTATGTGGCCTGTAGCGCTGCCACCGCCGCATGATAGCGGGCGGCAATTTCATCTTGTCCGGTGATCTCGATGTGCAGATCGTGTACCAAGCCATCAGCGAGGCCATAAATCCAGCCATGCACACTTACATCCTGCCCGCGCGCCCAAGCCTGCTCGACAATAGTCGTTTGACATACATTCACCACTTGCTCTACCACATTCAACTCACAGAGCTTGCGCAGTCGGTCGGCTTCATCGGCCAGCGCAGCCAGGTAGTCGTTATATTTCTCCTTCACGTCCTGCACGTGCCGCAGCCAATTATCAATCAGCCCCAACTTACT
>JANMAD010000262.1:0-2916 GCA_031359515.1 Acidobacteriota bacterium
CGCCGCCTACGGTCGGCGCGGAAGTCGCGGGCCGCATTGACTGGCCGCGCCGGCTCGATCACAACCAACAGCACACGGGGCAGCACATCCTGTCGCAGGCCCTCGTCACGCTCTTCGCCGCGCCGACGCGCGCCTTCCGTATGTTGGAGCAAGCCGCAGAGATAGATGTTGAATTGCGCGAGCCGTCCCGCGAACGCATCGAGCAAGCGATTGATCTAGCCAACCGCATCGTATGGGAAGATCGCGCTGTGCGGATCCATCAGGTCACGAGCGAGGAGGCTGCGCGGCTGCCCTTGCGGAAAGACTCCGCGCGCGCAGGGAGTTTGCGCGTGATCGAGATCGCCGACTTCGACTTCAGCCCCTGCGGCGGCACGCACGCGCAACGCACGGGCGAGGTCGGCATCATCGCCATGCGCTCGTGGGAGCGCGCGAAGGGCATGACGCGGATCGAGTTTGTCGCGGGCACACGCGCGCTCGCGGATTATCGTCGCGCCAACGACACGGCGCGCCAAGTCGCGGCCCTGTTCAGCGTCGGGCGCGACGAAGCACCGGTTGCGGTCGCGCGTCTCTTGGCCGAGCACAAAGAGCTAACGCGCCGCACACGCGCGCTCGAAGAGATCGCGGCGCGCGTCGAAGCGGATGAACTATTCGCTACGACGACACCGACCGACGCCGGCACACGCCTCGTCACACGCATCTTCGTCGGGCGCGACGGCGACGCACTGAAGCGCCTCGCGCTCGCGCTCATCGCCCACCCCAACACCATCGCCCTGCTCGGTGCGCATGATGGCACGGACGCACGCCTCGTCTTCGCCCGCGCACAGGCCGCACCCGGCGACATGAACGCGCTTATGCGCGCCGCCTGCCAACTGCTCGACGGGCGCGGCGGCGGTCGCCCCGACATGGCGCAGGGCGGCGGACGCAACGCGGACAAGCTGGGGGCAGCGCTAGAAATGGCCGCGCGCAGCCTGTCGTAATCACGCACATGACCGCCGCCACAATGCGTATGTGCCTGCTTGACACTCGCGCACACGGGTCTCTAATATCGCACCTGTCTTTGGGGCAGTAGCTCAGTTGGCAGAGCGCCGCGTTCGCAATGCGGAGGCCAGGAGTTCGACCCTCCTCTGCTCCACTTTTAGAGTCAACAACTTACGGCTGGCCCGCGCCAGCCGTTTTCATTTGCGTGGCCAACCCGTGGCCAAGGCGGGAAGCAAGCGTGTCCAAGCTGCGCACTGCTTGCTTCATCGTCGCATTCGTTGCGTGTGTGTAACGCATAGCCATGCGGATGTCAGACCACCCGAAGATGTAGGCTAATGTGAACGGGTCAACGCCCTTATCAGCCATTCTCGTCGCCGCCGTGTGGCGCAGGTCATGAAACCGGAAGTTACTCAGCCCGGCTTCCTTGACCGCTCGCTCGAAATGCCGTCCCACGTCCATTACACGCCCGCCCGTCTTCGGTGACGGAAAGACGTGCTCGCTCGTTTTGGGCAGACTTTGCAGCAGACCTTTGATGGTTTCATTCATCGGCACGGCACGCGCTTTCCCGCTCTTACTTTGCCGGACATGAATAGTCTCGCGTGTGCTGTCAGTGTCGAACCATCTAAGATTGAAAATCTCGCTGCGCCTCATGCCCGTATGCAAGGCGAATAGCACAATCCGGCTAACCCATTCGCCCCCTGTTAACGAAGCGAAGAGAGCCGCCTCCTCTTCGGTCGTCAAGCAATGGCCGCATAGATTCGCGATCCGCAGATGCTTGACCCGCCGACAAGGATTCTCGTCCACCAGTTCAGCCTCGAATGCCAGCGAAAAGATTTTGGACAAGATGCTCAACTCCCTATTTACTGTTGCGGGGCGACGTGGCCGCCCTTGTTTGTCAGGAGCAGGAATTTTGCCCTGCACCTTGACGGGAGTAGCTAACCGGCGTTGCTTGAACTCTTCAATCAGGTCAACCCTGATACTGCGGAGCGGGCGCTTACCGAAGAACTCAATCAACACTCGACAAGTTAGGACATCGTCGTAAAAAGACCGCTTGTTTGCTTCCGCGTAGGGCAAATAACGGTCAGCAATGAATTCATCAAACCGCATGTCTTTTTTTCCATCCAAGCCATGAACTTGGCGAAAGACATCGGCCATGATGACCTTTTCCGCCTGCTCAGCCTCTTTCTTCGTGCGGGCGAACTTGATCGTCCGCACGAAGCGTTGACCGTTATGGCGAAAGTCACAGACCCACTTGTTCGTATCGTTACGTTTCCAAACAGCCATGCATGTCTCCTTTCGCAGATAGCAGCCGTCAATGGACTTGTCCCGATTAGATTTGATTGATGCTGAGACGGATAAGCAATTCTTGTATTACTACATGATGATGCCGACTGTTCGGAACTTCATGAAAGAGCATTCAAGCGGTTCGACAGTCTTGCACCTTCAAACAAGTCGTGTTCCGTCACTTGAGCTTTTCATTCCTACACATAAAGCCGAACAAACCCAAATCGCCGCCGTTCTCTCTTGCATAGACCGCGCGATTGAACACACGGAAGCCCTCATCGCCAAGCAGCAACGCATCAAGACCGGACTCATGCAAGACCTATTGACCAAAGGCATTGATGAGTACGGCAACATCCGCTCGGAAGCGACCCACGAGTTCAAGAATTCGTCGCTGGGAAGTATTCCGAAGGAGTGGAAAGTAGAACCCCTGTCAGCGTGTGCTGATGCTATTGACCCTCAACCTGATCATCGAACACCACCCGCAGTTTTGGAAGGCGTTCCGTACATTGGAATCAGTGACGTGAAGGAAAACGGAGAGATTGACGTTAAGTCTGCCCGAAAAGTGTCCGTCGAAGCATTTCGGAAACAAAGGAAGCGATTCACGGTTGAGGCGGGCGACATCATCTTCGGGAAGATTGGCACGTTGGGTTTGCC
>JANMAD010000275.1:0-3370 GCA_031359515.1 Acidobacteriota bacterium
GTGAACACGTTCTGCACGAGCTTGCCGAGCTTCAAGCCGCGCGTGTTCATGAACGTCAACAACACGATCAGCAGTATGCCGACGAGTTGCGCGGTCGAGAGCGAGAGCGCGTAGCCGGATGTAAGCCGGATCGGCGCGATGAGATAATTCTTTTCGGAGACTGTCGGCCAAAGGACGCCGAGATATTTGGCGAAGCCGACGGCGACGGCGGCAATCGTGCCGGTTTGAATAACGAGAAAGAGCGTCCAGCCGTAGAGGAAGCCCCAGAGCGGCGAGAAGGCTTCGCGCAGGTAAACATACTGCCCGCCCGCCTTCGGCATCATCGCGGCCAGTTCGCCGTAGGAGAGCGCGGCCATCAAGGTCAATAGGCCCGTCACGATCCAGACGACGAGCAACCAACCGGGCGAACCGACCTGCCGCGCGATGTCCGCCGAGACGATGAAGATGCCGGAGCCGATCATCGAGCCGGCCACGATCATCGTCGAATCAAGTAGCCCAAGGCCGCGTATGAAACCTGTGCGGGCGTCTGCCCTTTCGTCATTGGCGACGGGAGTCGTATCCGCCATAGTCGCGCCGTTGCTCCTTCGGGGGCGTTACGTGTTCGAGCGATTCGATTGCCGGCTTTAATGCGAATGAATGAACGCGCTGCGAGTGGCCGTGATAAAAGCGGGGAAACGAGCTGCAAGACCATCGAACCAACGCGTGCGCGCATTATACCGTTTTCACTGCTTGTGTCTACCAAACAATCGCCACGAGCGCATGAGTCGAACGAAACGAGCGCGCAAGTCACAACCATCCCTTCTATCCGCTGCCCGCTCTGTGGCATACTCGCCGCACACGGACACAAATCAAACAGGGAGCATGACGGATGAGTCGCAAAGAATCTACCGGCGAGATTCCGCGCCGGACGTTGGGCCGCACAGGCGTCGAAGTCTCGGCGCTGGCGCTCGGCGGTTCACACATCGGCGAGGTCAAGACGAAGAAGGAAGCGATGCAGATCGTCCACGAGGCGATTGACGCGGGCGTGACGTTCATGGACAACGCTTGGGAGTATCACGACGGCAAGAGCGAAGAATGGGTGGGCGACGCGCTCAAGGGGCGACGGCACGAGGTCTTTCTGATGACCAAAGTCTGCACGCACGGGCGTGATCGCAAGACGGCCATGCGTCAGCTTGAAGAATCGCTGCGCCGCCTACGCACGGACTATCTCGACCTCTGGCAGATACATGAAACGATCTACGACAACGATCCCGATCTGCACTTCGCCAAAGGCGGCGTGGTCGAAGCGTTGGCGCAAGCGCAACGCGCGGGCAAGGTGCGCTTCGTCGGCTTCACGGGCCACAAAGACCCGGCCATTCATCTGAAGATGCTCGCGCACGATTACCCGTTCGACACCGTGCAGCTGCCGCTCAACTGTTTCGACGCCACGTTTCGCAGTTTCGAGCAGCGCGTGCTGCCGGAGTTGCACAAGCGCGGCATCGCCCCGCTCGGTATGAAGAGCTTGGGCGGCTCAGGCGACGCCGTGCGCAAGCGCATCGTCACGGCCGCGGAGGCTCTGCGTTACGCGATGAGCTTGCCCGTCGCCGCCACCGTCAGCGGCATAGATTCGCTCAAAGTCCTACATCAGAACCTACGCATCGCGCGCGACTTCACGCCGATGACCGCCGCCGAGATGCAAGCGCTCCGCACGCGTTGCGCGGAAGCCGCCGCCGACGGTCGCTTCGAGTTGTATAAGACTTCGAAGAAGTTCGACGGCCCGCCGGGACGTAAGCAGCACAAGTTCCCCGCGCAGGAAGAACTGGCCGCTTAAAGGCCGGCGCGCGACGGATTGCTCCGGTCAATGCATCGTGCGCGGCGCACACGACGGTAAATTTGGTCACTGGAGTTTGATTTCATTTGCACCTGCACGCCAATGCGGCCAGCAATGCGCGCCCGGACTGCGCCGTCGCACCGCTCGTCTGGGTGGCGCTCGCCGCGGCCACCGCGTTGAAGCTATACCTCGCGCTGACCACCGCCGGCACGCTCGACGTGGCAGCCTTCGCGGATCACTTGCATAAGATCGAGGAGTACGGGGGCGTCGGCGTGTACCAAGTCAGGGGCGTCTTCAATAATCCCTTCAACAATCCCCCGTTCATCATCCACGCTCTCAAGGCGTTGGGCTGGCTGACCGCGACCACGCGGCTGCCGTTCGCTTTCTGGCTGCGCCTGCCCTGTATCCTCGCCGACGTGGGCAGTCTGCTCATCACCAGAGACTTGCTGGCGCGGGCGCAGCCCGAACGCAAGCTGACGCGCCCGTTGCTCTGGCTGGCCCTCAGTCCCATCGCGATCATCATTTCCGGCTTTCACGGCAACACCGATCCGGTCATGATCTTCTTCGTCCTGCTCGCGGTCAGCTTGATCGAACGAGGCTCGCGCGTGTGGCTGGCGGGCGCGGCCTTCGGGTTGGCATTGAACATAAAAGCCGTGCCGCTAATGTTCGCGCCCGCCTTGCTCTGTTACCTGCCGGATTGGCCGCGCCGGCTCAAATTCCTGGGCGCGGCGGCGACCATCTGGTTCGTCGGCTCGCTCCCTTACGTGCTGCAAGCGCCGGGCCCGATTGCGCAGGCCGTTCTCGGCTACGGCAGTCTGTACGGGCATTGGGGCTGGACGTTCTGGCTCGCCCGTTGGTGGCCCGAGACGTTGCGCTTCGCACACCAACCGCATGATGTGATTGGCCCGCACGCAGTCTACGCCGCCCTCGGCAAATGGCTCATGCTCGCGCTGATCGGCGCAACCTCAGTCTGGCTGAACCGCCGCGCACGCAAGCCGCCGCTGTTCCTGCAATGCGGGCTGATCGTCACCATCTTTCTGGCCCTCACGCCCGGCTTCGGCACGCAATACCTGGCGTGGCTCGTGCCGTGGCTTGCGGCGCTGGCGCTCGCCCCGGCGCTCGCTTACCAACTACTCGGCGGCGTCTACCTCTTCATCGATTACACCTGTTGGATTTACCGGGCCGCGCCGCCCGGCTACTGCACACCCGTCAGCGAATGGCTACCGATGAACCTTTGCTGGGGCGCGGTACTCGTGGCGCTGCTTTTTTACCTGC
Organism: Acidobacteriota bacterium; assembly: GCA_031359515.1. Lineage (GTDB taxonomy): Bacteria > Acidobacteriota > Blastocatellia > Pyrinomonadales > Pyrinomonadaceae > QHXQ01. Next base: position 3,086 of record JANMAD010000275.1, read on the forward strand.
TGGCCCTCTGCCGCTCCGGCGGCACGCCAGACATCGCGGCGGGTGGTTACGCAAAGTTGCCGTCGCATCGCGCGCTGTGTTAGCTTGCCATGTGCCCGACCGACTCGCGCGCAGCCAGCGCCAGCGAGCGCAAGCTGAACAGCAACACGACCACCATCGCTGAACTTTAAGCTCCGCTTTACCCAATGAACTATCCTGCTCCTCCCCAACTCCGCGCACACGCTCGTGCGCTCGCGCAGGCAGCACTGCTTCGTCTCCACACGCTCGGCTGTGCCGGGCTATTGC
>JANMAD010000277.1:0-2923 GCA_031359515.1 Acidobacteriota bacterium
TACCAGATGATCCGGCAACGGCACGCGAGCATCGGTCTCAACCCGGACTTCGTCGCGGGCATGCGCAATCACGGCAACGCGCTCGAAGCAATGCTGCTCTACATGCAGGACACGTGGAACGATCTCGTGCTTGACCCGGACATCAGCGCCGCACTCGCCGACGGCACGGCCATGCGACCCGAACTGATGGCCGCCGGTTACAACTCGAACCCGGCAAAACTCGCCGGCTACATACGACGCGGCGGCCCTGCATGGCGCACGCTCATCCCGCGCGAGACGCAGATGTATCTACAAATTTACAAGAACGTCGAGAGCCTGATGCAGTTCAAATCGCGCGTGGACAAGCAAGGCTGATAAGCAACACGAAACGCTGCACGCGGCACGATGAACAAATATTGTTTCATCGTGCCGCGTTTTTTTTATAGCTGTTTGCGCGAGATCATCAGCGCGAATCTCCTAGCTTCGCGGCTGACGCTGCTCTATGGCGCGAGCGGCGTGGGCAAAAGCTCTGTGCTGCGCGCGGGTGTGATCCACAATTTACGCCAACGCGCGCGGCAGAACTTGGCGGCGCGCGGCACGCCGGAGTTCGGCATCGTCGCCTTCAGCGCGTGGCGCGACTATCCGTTGGCGGCCCTCGCCGAGCGCATCAACGAGCAACTTGCCCCGCTCAAGGTGAATGACGAAGACGTGGCGCAACTTGATCCGACCACGCAGTTCGCCGAGTTCCTCGCCGCGTGGGCTGTCGGTAGTTGTGCGCGGCCCTTACACGAAGGAGGAAGCGCAGGCGGCGGCTGGCGCGCTGCGCAAATCCGTGCCCGGCGCATACGCGATCATGCCGGTTAAGTAAGCCACGCAAAGCGGAACGGCGGCGCACGCGCGGGCACGGCCGTCTTCATCCAGCCCTTTGCGTGCCCGTCGTTTTGCGTTACATTACGCGCTGTTTTCCCCAAGAGCTTTTCCACATCATTACATGCAGACCAGAAATGGAGCGTCGCCGCTTATGTCGCAGCAAAGGACTACCCGCGCCCTTAAACTTTTCGCGCTCTGCGCCACACTCATGCTCGCTACCGCTATCCTGTTGAGTGGCGCACGTGCCGGCGCGCAAGGGCCAACGGCGGCGGGTGCGCTCGTCGAACAGAATCACCCGAACATAAAGGTCTTGAAAGGACTGCCCGAAGCGCAACTCATCCCATTGATGAATAACATCAACGCCTCGCTCGGCGTCGGCTGCGATTTCTGCCACGCGCCCACGCGCGACGAGAAGACCGGGGTCGTGCATCTGGACTTCGCGAGCGATGCCAAGGAAGAGAAGCAGACGGCGCGGCGCATGATGCAAATGACGATGGGCATCAACCAGACGAACAAGATCGACATCGGCAATGATCAGGTCTCTTGCTACACCTGCCATCGCGGCTCGAACCACCCGGCCAACACGCTCGCCTTGCCGCTCCCCGTGCCGTCACCCGGCGGCCCCGGCGGACAGGGAAGACCGCCCGGCGCGCAGCAAGGCGGGCCCGGCGCAGCGCCCGCAAGCCCAGCCGGCGCGACACCGCGCCCAACGCCCCCGCCACGTCCCAGTCCGCAGCAGTTGATCGACAAATACATCGCGGCGGTCGGCGGGCGCGACGCGGTCGCCAAAGTGCAGACGCGCAGCATGAAGGGCACACGCACCGGTCTCGGCCGCGAAGCGGCCTACGAGGTCACGATGAAAGGCGCAGACAAGTTTCAGGCGATGGTCGGCACACCGCAGGGCGGCAACGACGTGCAGGGTTACAACGGCGCGCAGGGCTGGCTGGTCAGCGCGCAAGATCGACGCGCGCTGACGCCCGAAGAGCTTGATAATCTGCGGCACGCGACCGGCATCTATGAGCTCATCCAACTCGGCGCGGCCACGCCGACCATGCGCACGACCCGCCCCGAACGAGTCGGCGACCGCCCCGCCAACGTCATCACCAACGCGCCCGCGCCAGGCGTCGTCGAAAAATTCTACTTCGATCAGGAGACGGGGTTGCTCGTGCGTCGCCTACGCCTAACCAGCACCGTACTTGGCCCGATCCCGGAGCAATGGGACTTCAGCGACTACCGCCCCGTCGAAGGCGTCCAAGTGCCCTACACCATCATCGTCTCGACCGTGACGCCGCGCGCCAACTCCACGCGCAAGTTCACCGAGATCAAGTTCAACGCGCCCGTGGACGACGCGCAGTTCCAGATGCCCGCCACACCAAAACAGTGAGCAGAAAGCAAAAGGCGGAAGCGCCGAGCAGGTCTTTACCGCCTTTTGCATTTCGAGTGCGCCAACATAAAGTTTGGTTGCGGATGAAAAGCTCGACCCGCCGCTGGGAGCGCAGGCATCCCTGCGTGCCATGAGCGCGGCAGCGCGAACAAAAGGCTGCGCTGCACGCAAGCTTGAGGGAAAGCAAATCCTTTGAGGGCAGCGCACGCCGAGACGTTGATGTGGTCGCTCGATAGCGTGCTGCGCTATATCCCCATCGCCGCGCTGCACGACGGGCGGCAGTACATGGTCGAACGCTATCGCAACGAAATCTTCACGCCGGCCAGCATGGCCCGGTTGAAGGATGCGCCGACGACCGGCTGGACGGGGCTAGGCTTGGGCGTGTCGAAAGCGCAAGTGGGATTTAGCGCCTTGCCTGCCGTCGCGGATGAGTTGCGCGGGATTATCCGCGAAGAGTCTGTGGGGAACGGGGCGGGCGGCGTCCTGCCCGGCAAGTTGATGCTGAACGAGGCGTTCACCGAAGCGTCGATGCAGACCGGCTTGCGGCAGCATTACCCGGTGGTTCATATCGCCAGCCATTTCCAGTTTCGACCGGGCAACGAGACTGACTCTTTCCTGCTGCTCGGCGATGGCGCGCACCTGTCGCTGGCGGAACTCAAAACCATGCCGGGCATCTTCGGCGGCGTGGAA
>JANMAD010000290.1:0-2619 GCA_031359515.1 Acidobacteriota bacterium
AGACGACATAGACGAGCGCGAACTCGCCCGCGACGCCCACCTCGGCGATGTCGCCGATGGTCACGGGCACGCGGTCGCCGCCCGGCTTGGCGAGCAGGCGCGCGAGCATCGAAGGCGAAGCGTCAAGCCCATACACCTCGACGCCCGCAGCCGCGAGCGGCAACGCGATGCGCCCCGTGCCGAAGCCCAATTCCAACGCGCGACCGCCCTGCGCCAACTCCGCGAGCAGAGTGATAGCGGCGCGGTCGTAATCTTCGTGCCACTCGTCGTAAACGTCGGCGATGCTCTCGCCGTAGGTCTCAGCCGTGTAGGGTTTCATTCGTTCAGTCATCAGCCTCGCGGCAAGTTTATGGCATGGAGGGGCGCGCGAGGCAAGCCGGGCGGCCGAACTTTCGGCGCGCTAACGCTGCGGCGCACGCCAGACACTCAGGCGTTCGGCCTGCGCGGGCCGTTGCGCGGCCGGCAGTTCGCCGCCCGCGAGACCGGCGAGGAAGAGATGCGTGATGTTGTCCACCAACTCGCGCACGGAGAGTTTGCCGCGCGGGTCGTACCAGTTGTAAATCCAGTTCATCATGCCGAAGAGGGCGTAGGTGGCGACCGTCAGATCGATCTTCCGCCGCGCCGTCTGTTGCCCCTGCACTTCGGCGAGTATGCGGCGCACGAGCTTCGTATATTGCTGCTTCTTGCCCGCCACGTGCGCGTGCATCTCGCCCGCGAGCGAGTCGGCCTCGTGCGACAGCACCTTCATCTCGGCCATGTTCGCCGCGAAGAACGACAAATGATTCTCGATCACGAGCCGCAGCCGCGCGACCGGCTCGGCCGTCTCTTTCAGCCGCGCTTCGAGTCGTTCCAGCACGTGCCCGAAGCAGTTGTCCTGAATCAGGTAGAGCAGTTCTTCTTTCGACTTGCAGTAGTAATAAAGCCCCGCAAGGCTCACCTTCGTCGCGCGCGAGATGTCGCGCATAGAGGTTGAGTGATAGCCCTTCTCCGCGAAGATACGCGCACTATTGCGCAGGATGAACTCCAGCTTTTGATCGTAGCGGGTGAAATCTTCAGCCATCGTTACAATCTCACGTACTCGAACTCGAACGGCAAGCCCTTGATGCCTGCGGTCGGCGGCGCGATCCAGTTGGCGATCTTGCCGGGTTCGGTGACGGGGTGCATGAGGCTGCGGACGTGTTCGCGATCCGCGAGCGTGGGCAGCCATTCGTCTTTGCGCCGGGCAAATTCGTCTTGCGTGATCATGTTGCCTTCGACATCGAAGCTGTGGCCGGCAAACTCGCCGACGTGCCGGTGGAAACGTGTGCTGGGCAGATAGAGCCGCTCGCGTGCGCCCGCGTCCGCGAGATACTTGTTCCAGCGTGTCATGGCGCGCTCGCAGTCGCGCACGTACTCGCCGCGCAGGACTTCGTTCAAGGCGTTGCGCATCGGCACTGCGCGCTGTGCGAGTTGGCCGGCTTCGACGACGGTCAAGGTGAACACGTCGTCTTTGACGAGATGCTCGTCGTACTGCGCCTGCTCTTTGAAGCGGCCTTTGAGACCGGCGGCGAAGAAGTCGGCGGAGTTGGAACTGATCTCGCCGCCGAAGAGATCGAGCGAGTAGGAGAACCAGAAATTGATGTAGCGTTGCATGATGTCGAGCGGGATGCCGCCCAGATGGCGCACATCACCCTGCGCCATCAACTCGGCCGTGCGTTTGACGACGCGCCCGACGCCGGTCTCGCCGACGAACAGGTGATGCGCCTCTTCCGTCAGCATGAACTGACAGGTGCGCGCGAGCGGCTCGAAGCCGGATTCGGCGAGCGCGGCGAGTTGGTACTTGCCGTCGCGGTCGGTGAACATCGTGAAGCAGAAAAAGTTGAGCCAGTCGTCGCACGGCTGATTGAAGGCTTCAAGGATGCGCGGCTTGTCGGGGTTGCCGCTTCTGCGCTCAAGCATCGCTTCCGCTTCGTCGCGCCCGTCGCGGCCGAAATGCTTGTGCAGCAGATAGACCATCGCCCACAGGTGGCGACCCTCTTCGACGTTCACTTGAAACAGATTGCGCAGGTCGTAGAGCGACGGGCAGGTCTTGCCGAGTTCACGTTGCTGTTCGACCGACGCCGGTTCGGTGTCACCCTGCGTGACTATGATGCGCCGCAGCGCGTTGCGAAACTCGCCGGGCACTTCCTGATAGACGGGTTGCCCGTAGTTGTCGCCAAACCCGATGCGCGCGTTCGCGTCGGCCGGTTTCAAAAAGATGCCCCAACGATAATCGGGCATCTTCACGAAATCGAAATGCGCCCAGCCGTCCGCATCAACGCCGGTCGCAGTGCGCAAGTAAACTTCCTTTTGCTGAAAGCCATCGGGGCCCATCTCGCGCCACCAAGCAAGATAATTCGGCAGCCATTGCTCAAGCGCGCGTTGCAGCCGCTTGTCCTCCGACAGATTCACGTTGTTAGGAATGCGTTCGTATAACTCCATGACCTTCTATGTCCTCTTGTAATCGAACTGCGGCTGCGTGGGCTTGCCATAATTAGTCAACGCGCCTTGCGGGCCGACGGCGTTGGGGCGTTGGAAAATCCAGTTCTGCCACGCGGTCAGACGGCCGTAGATTTTCGTGTCCATCGTTTCGGGGCCGGC
>JANMAD010000315.1:0-2738 GCA_031359515.1 Acidobacteriota bacterium
ACCATCATCTTCGTCGGCTATCAAGCGGCGGGCACAATCGGCCGCCGCATCCTGCAAGGCGAGCGCGAAGTCTCGATCTTCAAACAGCCCGTGCGCGTGCGTTGCCGCGTCGAGCAGATCGGCGGCTTCTCGGCGCACGCCGACTGGCGCGAAGTCCTGCGCTGGCTCAAAGACATGCCCGCCGCCCCGCGTCGCGCCTTCACCACGCACGGCGAACCCACCGCCGCCGAAGCCATGGCCGAGCACATACGGCAAACCTACGGCTGGCGCGTGGACGTGCCGCAGTACGGCGATAAAGTTGATTTGGAGTAGGAAGTGGTGTTCTGATTTTAGTTTACCTGCGTGCTATACTGCGCGGTCAATTCAAGCACACAAAATCGCAGCTTTGAGGAGCAGACACCGTTGAGCGTTCTGGTTGATAAAAACACGCGCCTCGTCGTGCAGGGCATCACGGGCAAAGAGGGCACGTTCCACACGAAGCAGATGGTGGAGTACGGGACGAACGTCGTCGGCGGCGTGACGCCGGGCAAAGGTGGCACGACGCACGAGGGCATCTCGGTTTTCAACACCGTCGCGCAGGCGGTGAAGGAAGCGGGCGCGAATGCGAGCGTGATCTACGTGCCGCCGCCGTTCGCGGCCGACGCGATCATCGAAGCGGCCGCGGCGGGCGTGCCGCTCGTCGTCTGCATCACCGAAGGCATTCCGGCGATGGACATGGTGCAGGTCAAACGTTATCTCGAAGACCGGAACACGCGCCTCATCGGGCCGAACTGCCCCGGCGTCATCTCGCCCGGCAAATGCAAGATCGGCATCATGCCCGGCCACATACACAAAGAGGGGCGCATCGGCGTCGTCTCGCGCTCCGGCACGTTGACGTATGAAGCGGTCGGACAGTTGACCGCGCTCGGGCTTGGTCAGTCAACCGCCATCGGCATCGGCGGCGACCCCGTCATCGGCACGACGCACAAGGACGCGCTCGCTTTGTTTGAAGCAGACCCAGACACCGAAGGCATCGTCATGATCGGTGAGATCGGCGGCACGGCCGAAGAAGAAGCGGCCGAGTTTGCGCGTGCGCACGTGACGAAACCCATCGTCGCCTTCATCGCCGGCCAGACCGCCCCGCCCGGTCGCCGCATGGGCCACGCCGGCGCGATCATCGCAGGCGGCAAAGGCACGGCCGCCGAGAAGATGAAAGCCTTAGAAGCCGCCGGCATCCGCGTCGTCCAATCGCCCGCCGACATCGGCCAAGCGATGAAGGACGCGCTCGGCGCAACAGTCAGCGCATAAGCTGCAATGGGCAATGCCACTTTTCTCTTGGTTGTATTAGGGCTAGGAGTAGCATGCCTATTATTCAACGGCTACTTTGCGCGGGAAACGGCCGCGCAACAGTCTGCGTTCTTCGGCAAGAAGTTTAAGCCGCTGAGAATTGTCTGGATCGCTTTAGGTTTGGTCTTAATTCTCATCGGCGTGTTCGTAGCGTTATATCCCAAATCCTAATAGCGAAAGAGTTTGGTAATGGCAGAACAAAGCGGCAATCTTACATTCGGTATCATCAAGCCCGACGCGGTGCGCGGCGGGCAGGCGGGGAGCATCATGCAACGGATCACGGACGGCGGGTTCAAACTGCGCGCGTTGAAGTTGATGCACATGACGCTGCCTGAAGCGGAAGGGTTTTATGCGGTGCATCGTGAACGGCCGTTCTTCGCGGGGCTGACGGAGTTTATGTCGAGCGGGCCGTGCATTGTCATGGCGTTGGAGAAAGCGGGCGCGGTGAAGGCGTGGCGCGATCTGATGGGCGCGACCGATCCGGCCAAGGCCGACGCGGGCACGCTACGCAAGGAGTTCGGCGGCAGCTTAGGCGAGAACGCTGTGCATGGCTCGGACTCGGAAGAGAACGCGCGCATCGAAATCTCGTACTTCTTCAGTCAGCTAGAGCTTGTGTGAAAGAAGCCGTTAGCGATTAGCTGTTAGCTTTTAGCCAGAGACAAACAGCAAACAGCTAACAGCTAACAGCAAACAGCAAACAGCTAACAGCGAGGTTCTTATGTCCATCATCAGCGACGTGATCGAGTCAACGAAGGCGATCATCAAGGGCATGAGTGTGACTCTGTCCTATATCCCGAAGCGGAAGTGGACGGTGCAGTATCCGGAGGAGCCGGTGACGATGCAGCCGCGCTATCGCGGGATGCACTTGCTGCACGTGGACGAGCAGGGGCGCGAGAAGTGCGTCGCGTGTTTCCTGTGCGCGGCGGCGTGCCCGTCGGATTGCATCTACATCGTCGCGGCGGATGATCCGCGCGACCCGCAAGAGCGCACGGGCGTGGATGAGCGGTTCGCGAAGGTCTATAACATAGATTACGGGCGCTGCATCTTCTGCGGCTTCTGCGTCGAAGCATGCCCGAAGGATGCGATCACGCATGGCTACAACTTCGAGTTGTCCGTCTATAACCGCGCCGACCTGTTGAAGACGAAAGACGATCTGCTCATCACCACGCAGAAGCAATCGCTCAACTATCGCGTTGCGTTCGCCGACGAGGACGTGGACTCGGAGTACAAAGAAGTGTGAGGGCAGTTTACAGTTTTGAGTTTTCAGTTTTCAGCAGTTGCGTTGCGCTCTCGCTGAAAACTGAAAACTCAAAACTGTAAACTGCCCTCACACTTCTTTGTACTCCGAGTCCACGTCCTCGTCGGCGAACGCAACGCGATAGTTGAGCGATTGCTTCTGCGTGGTGATGAGC
>JANMAD010000318.1:0-4426 GCA_031359515.1 Acidobacteriota bacterium
CCCGCCCGCTACCGCAGGCGGTACTGACAGGAGTCTTGGCGAAGCGGCTACCTACAATCGCAAATCGCTATAGGCGGCGGGGCGCAAGGTAAGCGTTGGTTGGCAGCGCAAGCGACCAGCAGTATGTCGCTTGCGCGCTAAAGTCCTATGACTCGAACGTGGACGCTGCGCGCGTGTGTGCGCCGGCCGTGGGAATGTGTGCGTTGCTCTGCACGCTATCGGCTTTCGTGCGGGTAATGACGAGTTGCGCAGCGTCCGCGAGCAAGCGCACTTCAACGCGTTTACCAAACCGTGCGGCCAAGCGCGCCGTGCCGTATGCGACTAAGTGGGTGGCTAAGCGATGTGCGTCCTGCGGGCCGAGCGCGTTGACGGCTGTCGCGCGACGGTGGCGCGCATCCTGCCGCGCAGATTTACCCGTCAGTTCGCTGGCGCACACCTCGTCCAACAGATCATCGCAGACCTGATAAGCCCGCCCGAAGCATTCGCCGAACTCTGCCAGCGCATCTCTGTCTGCGTCGGCCGCCCCGCACGCGAGCGCGCCGGCCGTCATCATCAGGCGCATCAGCGCGACAGTCTTCAAGTCGCGGCTGGCGAGCGCATCCATGTCCGTGCCGCCCGTGCGCAATTCGAGATCGATGATCTGGCCGCCGACCATCCCGTCCGCGCCCACACAACGCGCGGCCTCTGTCACGAGCGCGGTGACCGCGCCGGGCCGACCGCAGGCATGCGCGGCTTGCGCCAGCAATGCGTAAGACTGATTGAGCAGCGCGACGGCCGCAAGCACGGCGACGCCTTCGCCAAACACTAAATGCAACGCGCGCCGGTTGCGCCGCAAGTCGGCATCGTCCATTGCGGGCAGGTCGTCGAGGATGAGCGAACTGCTATGCAAAAACTCGACGGCGCAGGCGACCGTCAAGCCCTGCGTGCGCGGCAGACCCGCGAGATCGGCCGCGAGTAGGGCCAGCACGGGGCGCAGACGCTTGCCGCCGGGGAAGAGCGCATAATCGAGCGCGTCATTGAGTTGGCGCGCCGCCGGCAGGGAACTGACGGGTAGCGCCGCCCGCAACGCTGTGTCCAATTCGTCGCGCCGTCCCGTGATAAAAGCTGTTAACGCTTCGGTCAAACCTTAACCTCGCTTTCTTTCGTCGGCGCAGCTATGCGCTCTCCCGCTCGTCGTGCTGTCGGGTCTTCTGTTGGCGCGAAGATGATCGCGCACAGTTGCGCCGTCGCTTCGGTCAGCGGCGCATGACCCGCGCCGGACAACTCGAACGTCTGTGCATGCGGCAAGATGCGCTCTAACAGCGCGACTGATCTTTTCACCGCGCCGAAAGTTTTTGCGCCATAGACGAGCGTGACCGGCGTGGTTAGTTCGCTGAACTGCTCGACCGCGCCCATCTCGGCGAAGAGTTTGAGATAGCGCCGCGCAGCCTCGTGATCAATCGCGTCGAACGAAGCTGTGAGATCGGTCTCATCGGCACGTCGCCCGCGCAAAGCCTGATTCGTCAGCCAACGGCCGAAAGCATTCGCGAACGTGGCATCGTAAGCGCGCCGGCCGAAGCCATCGGAGACGAACAGCTTGAAGTAGCGCGGCAGATAGGCGAACGGATCGAGCATGACGACGCGCGCGATCAACTCCGGCGCGCGTTGGGCCGCGAATAAGCCGAAGACGCCGCCGCCGCAGTTGCCGACGAGAGTTATGCGCGTTGCGCCCGTGTCTGCCACAGCCGCGATGATCTCGTTAACGATGGCCGGTACGCTCCATTCAGTCGGCGCGGGCGAGTGGCCGCAGCCCGGCAGGTCTGCGCTATAGAACGTGGCGTGCGCTGGCGTGTGCGGCGCAAGCGGCGCGAACGTGCGGCGGTCGCCGCCCCAACCATGCAGCCCGAAGTAGCTGTCCGGCCCCGCGCCGTAGCGTTCAACGTACATGGCTCACGATCCTTTCCGCCACGAGCCGCCCGCCGATAACGACCATCGGCATGCCTGTGCCAGGCGTTGTGCTTGCGCCCGCGTAGTAGAGACCCGCGATCTCTTGCGAGAAGTTTTTGCGCCGGAACGGGCCGATCTGCCGGAGCGTGTGCGCTGCGCCGAAGGCCGAGCCATCGTAGAGACCGAAGCGGCGACGCCATTCAACGGGCGTGTAAATTTCCTCGACGCAGATGCGCGCAGGCTCGATGATAACATCGTGTCGCGCAAGCGTGGTCAGCACCTGCTCTTTGATCCGCTGGGTCTCCTCTGCCCAATCCGTGGCGGGCATCTCGCTCAAGAGTGGCGTCGGCGCGAGGACGAACAGCGTGGTGTCGCCCGTGGGCGCGAGACTCGCGTCCGTCGCCGAAGGCACGCTGGTATAAAAGGGCAACTCACGCGGCACGCGCTTGCGCTGCAAGAGATCGGCGAATGACGCGCGGCTATCGAGGGGGAGAAAGATTGTGTGATGGCCGAGACCAGCGACCGGGCCGCGCACGCCCCAGTAAAAGGTGACGACGCCCGGCGTCATCTTCGTCCGCGCGGCGCGGCGGCGCAACTTATCGCCGAGTCCGTTCTCCGTCTGCACTAACTCCGTGTCGGTCGTCGGCACGTCAACATTGGAGACGACGATCTCCGCCTCATCAATCCGGCCGGCGGCGAGCGCGACGCCGGTCACGCGCCCGTTGCGCGTCAGAATCTTGGCGACGCGACTGTTCGTGCAAACTTCGACGCCAAGCTCGCGCGCGAGTTGCGCGATGCCTGCGACCAGACCATAGACACCGCCCTGCGGCAGCCAGAGACCATAAGCAAGCTCGCCATAAGCGAGGATGGTGAACATGCCGGGCAGGCTATAAGGCGAGCCGCCGAGATACATGGCGTATGAGCCGAGCGCCGCGCGCAAGTAATGACTCTTGAAGTAGCGGCGCAACTCGCCATCGAGCGAACGCCAGATGCCCGTGCGCCATAGTTCGGCGGGCGTGAGCGCGCCGAGCCATCTGGCGGGATTGTCCACGTTGCGTCTGATGAGCTTGTCGAATGCGATACGATACTTGCGCTCCGCATCGCGCAGAAAGGCGAAGACGGACGGACTTGAACCGGGTTCGAGCCGTTCGCATTCGCGCAGAAATTTTTGCAAGTCGCTTGAGAGGGCGAGGCTGGTGCCGTCCGGCCAACGAAAGGTGAGTGAAGGATCGACGGGCAAGAGTTGCACGTAGTCGCGCAGGTCGCGCCCGGCGGCGGCGAAGAGTTCGGCGAAGACCCAAGGGTAGTTGAGCAGCGACGGGCCCGTATCGAAACGAAAGCCCGCGCGCTCGATCAAGTTAGCGCGCCCGCCCACACGCTCGTTCGCTTCGTGAACAGTGACAGCGAAGCCGGCCAAGCGCAGATGGATCGCCGCGCTCAGCCCGCCCAAGCCGCCGCCGACGATCACCACACGTTTGTCTCCGCCATTAATCATGCACTTTGAAAACTAAATCGAAACACGAAAGATTGGGACAAGCGGCAAAACATTATCCACGAACTCACACGAAACAATACAAAATTAACTGGCTCTTTTTCGTGTTGTTTCGTGGCAGTTCGTGGACAAGTTTTCGTCTTTTGTGCCAATGTTGTAGGTGCTGATTTAGTCCGCCCGTCAAACTTCATCAATTCACCGCCGCTATTGATAGCATGCGTTCAGCGCAGTAAGTAAGCCAGCGGGATACGCCAGAGCTTGCTCGGCGGCAGCGCTTGCAGTTTCTCTCTGAGCGGTACGCTCGCGCGCTGATGTAGCGCGTTCGTGCTATGCGCGAGCCGTTCGTTCAGCCGCCCATAGACATTGATGCACGCTTGAATCGCCGGGCGACAGTCGGGCGCGAACGCATCCACGCGACTTTGCGCACGTGCGTAGTAATCAGCCGCGACCGCCGCGAGCCGTTGTTGCGCGCGGGCGAGCGCGGCGTGCTGTCGTTCATCGTTCACGTCCGGTGCAGCGATCCCTTCCGCGCGCAGTATATCCATTGGCAGATAGACGCGCCCGCGTCGTTGGTCTTCGCCCACGTCGCGCAGGAAGTTGGTCAGTTGCAACGCGATGCCGAGGTCGTGCGCGCTCGTGAGCGCGTGCCCGAACGTGGCCGGCGTCTGCGCGCCATAGACATGGGTTAGAAAATAGCCGACGACCACCGCGCTACCATAGACGTAATCTTCGATCAGATCAGCCAGCGTCGCGAACGGACGCGGATGCACGTCGCGGCGCATGGCAGCGAGGAACGAACGATAATGCTCTTCGGGGATGCCACGCTCGCGCACAACTTTCGTGAAGCCGGCGAGAAAGGGCGGCACGCCACAGCGCAACGCCTCGGCGATTGACTCGGTGGCCAGCCCGACCTCGTAGCATTTCTCCCACTCGTCCAACAGGCGCAGACGCTCCGGCGCGGCGAGCGGGAACGTGTCCACGATCTCGTCCGGGTAGCGCACGGCGGCG
>JANMAD010000372.1:0-6391 GCA_031359515.1 Acidobacteriota bacterium
CTTTCGAGTCGGGCGGACTGGCGAACATGACGGACTTCGTCGGCAACGTCGGCAAGTCAGTTGAGAACGGCCTTGCGCGCGACGAAGCGATCCGCGCGCTGACCTTACGCGCGGCCGAAATCCTCGCCGTTGATAATCAACTCGGCACGATTGAACCGGGCAAGATCGCGAACCTGACGATCACGCGCGGCGATCTGTTCGACCGCACACGCCGCATCGCTTACGTCTTCATAGACGGTCGCCCCGTCGATCTCAAACCCGCCACGCCCGCGCCCGGCGGTGGCGCAGGTAGCGGCAGCGTTGCCACTGGTACGTGGAATGTGCGCGTCACATTTCAAGGGCAGCCCGACCGCAGTCTCACGCTCAACTTGCAGCAGGAGGGCGAGCGTTTGACCGGCGCGATACAGGGCGACCTCGGCGCGGCGCAGATCGCGAACGCATCAATCGGGCGCGCGGGCGACATCAAGTTTACTGTGCCCGTTACCTTGCCGTCGCAGACTATCGAAGCCACCTGCGAGGGCACGATCAACGGCAACGAGATGAGCGGCACGGTCACGCTCACCGGCGGTCAAGCCGGCTCGTTCACTGCGACGCGCGCCGGCAACCCACCGGCGACACCCACCGCTTCGCCTTCGCCGGCCGCACCGCGCACGGGCGCAACGCCGCCGGCCGCAACCGGCGCAGCAGCCGCCAACGATCTATCCGGCACGTGGACATTGAGCGTGCAGTTCGGCGCAAACGCGCAAGAGGCGACGCTCGTGCTGCAACAACAGGGCGAGCGTTTGACCGGCACGCTGCAAGCCCCACAAGGCTCAGCGGAAATCAGCAACGGCTCGGTCGGCGCGGACGGCTTCCGCTTCACCACGACCCTTTCGTTCGGCGGACAATCAATCGAAGTCACCTACACGGGCACGGTCACAGGCAACCAGATGACCGGCACGGCGCAGACGCCGCGCGGCTCGCTTCCCTTCACCGGCACGAGACCACAAGGACAGTGACGAGTGATGAGTGACAAGTTAAAAATTTTGTCTTGGAAGCTGTTTGAAAAGTCCCGTTAGGGACGGAATGTTTGTAGCTGCGGGCTGCTTTATTATCCGCTGTAGCTCCGTTAGGAGCGGCATGTTATATACCGCTCCTAACGGAGCTACGTTGAAAGCTGCTGCCAATGAGCTACAAACATCCCGCTCCTCTGGAGCTGGGACTTTGCACACAGCTGCTTAACTCGTCACTCATCACTTGCCACTCGGCACCTGTCACTGTTTTAGGAGCTTGATGATGAGAAAACTATGCGCCATCTTTCTGTTGCTCGCGTTGCTCGCGCCGGGGTGGAGTTTGCCCGCACGGGCGCAAGGGCGGCGCGCGGGCGGGACACGCGCGGAGAGCGCGGCGGCGGGCGACACGTTGATCCGCAACGCGACGATCCTGACCGCCTCGCACGGCACACTGCAAAACGCGGATATACTGATCCGCAACGGCAAGATCACGGCCGTCGGGCCGAACCTGAAAGCGCCGGACAGTGCGCGCGTGATCGATGCGACCGGCAAGTTCGTCACGCCCGGCATCGTTGACTGTCACTCGCACACGATGCTCGACGCGATCAACGAAGGCTCGCTCTCCGTCACCTCGATGGCGCGCATACGCGACGTGCTGAACCCGACCGCGCCCAACATCTATCGCGAACTGGCCGGCGGCGTGACGACGATCAACGCGCTGCACGGCTCGGCCAATTCCATCGGCGGGCAAAACGCGGTGCTGAAACTCCGTTACGGTCACCCGGCCGCCGACTTCGTTTTTCAGGGCGCGCCGCCGGGCATCAAGTTCGCGCTCGGCGAAAATCCGAAACGCTCGAACGGCTTCAACCTGCCCGGCACGCCGCGCCGTTATCCGGCGACGCGCATGGGCGTCGAAGAGACGATTCGCGACGCCTTCATCCGCGCACGCAATTACAAACGCGGGTGGGACGACTATCGCGCGGCACAAACGCGCGGCGACAAAACGGCCATCGCGCCGCGTCGCGACATCCAACTCGAACCGCTCGTCGAAGTTTTGGAAGGCAAACGCTACGTCCACTCGCACTGCTATCGTGCCGACGAGATCGTGATGCTCCTGCGCATCGCCGACGAGTTCGGCTTCAAAGTCCGCACGTTCCAACACGTGCTCGAAGGCTACAAGGTGGCCAAAGAGATCGCGGCGCACGGCGCGGGCGCGTCGGTCTTCGCCGACAGTTGGGGCTACAAACTCGAAGCCTACGATGCGATTCCCTACAACGCGGCGATCATGACGCGCGCCGGTGTCGTCGTCTCGGTCAACTCCGATTCGGACGAGCGCGCACGGCGTTTGAACATTGATGCCGCGAAGACGATGAAGTACGGCGGGCTGTCTGAGGAAGAAGCGTTGCGCACGATCACGCTGAACGCGGCCATCCAACTCGGCATAGACAAATGGGTCGGGTCGGTTGACGTGGGCAAAGACGCGGACCTCGTCATCTGGACGAGTCATCCGTTCAGCGTCTATGCGCGCGTCGAGCAGACATACATTGACGGCACAGTCTATTTCGACCGCACGCAAGACCTCGCGCGTCGCGCCGACATGGAACGCGAGCGCGAGCAGTTGGAAAAGGCCGAAGCGAACCGGCCGGCGGGCGACGGCCCGCCGCCGGGCGCACCGCGCGGGCGTCGCCCCGCCTCGCATCATGCCGATGATGAAGATACTGACGGAGGTAACGACAACCGATGAGCAAGCGCGCAAACTATCTATTGCTGATCGTCTTCTGCTTACTGTTTGCCTCCGTCTCCGTCAGCGCGCAGCAAGCGTCGAGCAACATGGGGCCGGAGTTTATGGACGGGCGCGCGGGTACTTACGCGATCCGCAACGCGCATATCGTGACCGTCTCCGGCGCGGACATTGATAACGGCACAATCGTGATCCGCGACGGGCGCATACAAGCGGTCGGCGCGAGCGCGAGCGTGCCGGCCGGCGCGCAGTCGATTGACGGGCGTGGGCTGACGGTCTATCCCGGCATGATCGATCTGGGCACGTCGCTAGGTCTGATCGAGATCACGGAGAACGGCGCGACCGGCTGGGTGGACACGCAGGAGGTCGGCGAGATCAATCCAAACTCTATGGCGTTCGTCTCGCTCAACCCGCACAGCGCGCACATCGGCACGACGCGCGTCAACGGCGTGACGAGCGCACTGAGCGCGCCGCAGGGCGGACTCATCTCCGGGCAAGCCGCGTTCATCAATCTGCTCGGCTCGACGCCGGATGCGATGGCGCTCGTGCCGCAGGCCGCGCTCGTCGTCAACTTCCCCGGCCTTGGCGGCGGTGGCGGCGGCCCGTTCGGTTTCTTCGGCCAACAGCAAGGCAACATCACCGAAGCGATCACGGCGCGCAATCGCCAGATCGATCAACTACGCAAACTGCTCCGCGACGCCGAGGCCTACGGCCGTGCGCAGGACGCGGCGGCGCAGGATAAAAACTTGCCGCGTCCCGATGTTGATGTGGTACTAGCCTCGCTCGTGCCTTACGTGCGCGGCACGCGCCCCGTCATCTTTCGCGCTGACCGCGACCACGAGATACGCGGCGCGGTGCAGTTCGCCGAAGAGATGAAACTGAAACCGATCATCCTCGGCGGCGACGACGCATGGAAGATCGCGCCGTTCCTGAAAGAGCATAACGTGCCCGTCGTCCTCACCGGTGTGCTGAATCTGCCGCGCCGCGAAGACGATTATTACGACGTGCAGTACGAGAGCGCGGGCAAACTGCAAGCAGCAGGCGTGCGCTTCTGCATCTCGACCGGCGACACGGCCGCGGACGTGCGCAGTCTGCCGTATCAAGCGGGCATGGCCGCCGCGTTCGGTTTGGCGAAAGCGGAAGCGTTGAAAGCGGTCACGCTCTACCCCGCGCAGATCATGGGTCTCGGCGACCGGCTCGGCTCGATAGAGCCGGGCAAGATCGCCAACCTCGTCGTCACCGACGGCGACTTGCTCGAAGCGCGCACCAACATTCGCTACCTCTTCATCAACGGCCGCCAAGTCCCACTTGTCAGCCGCCACACGGAACTTAACGAGCAGTTCAAAAACCGCAAGTAGCAACCGGCGCGCAATAAAGACAAACCAAAGGCGGGCGAGATTGATACTCATCTCGCCCGCCTTTTGGTTTGTGCCGAACATTTTGCTATAGCGAATAGCGCGTGCATGTCGCCGGGAGCGCGGGCATCCTGCCCGCCAACGAGCCTGCAAGGCGAGTCCATTGTTCGCGCTCACGCGCTCATGGCGGGCAGGATGCCCGCGCTCCCGGCAAGTAGACTGTCTCTCTCATTCGCAAACGGCTATAAGGCTCACAACCTTATGCCGCCAACTGCTTAACTTCTACCCACGCCCAGCGCATCCGCGACGCGGTTGATGTAATTGAACCACGAGGCGATCAGCGTGATCTGCAAGATGCCTTTGTCGTCGAACCCGACGACGCGCAGTCGCGCGTGATCGGCGGGCGTGATGCGCGTGGCGTCGCGCGTTAACTGCGCCACGAAGTCGAGCATCGTCCTGTCCTGCTCAGAGATCGGGGCTGTCCGGTAGTCCGCTTGCAATGCCGCGACCAACTCTTCATCCAACGTAACTCGACGCAGAAACTCTGCGTGCGACTCGATTCAATAATGACACCGGTTAGTGACCGACACGGCCGTCGTGATCATCTCGTGCTGCGCTCGCGAGAGCGGCAGTTCCGGCGACATCAACACGCCGAACGTCGCGAAAGCGTGATGCAGCGCTGCCGGGATGAGACTATGCGCGGCGACGATGCCGGAAGTCGCGCCGTCGCCGGTCGGATGCACCGGGTCGGCGTATTCCAACGGGTATAGCTCGCGCTGGGCCGCTATCGCATGGCGCAGCTCTTCGTCCGCTTCGGCAAAAGCAATGGTCTTGATCCAGGTCATGTGTGATTCCTCTCCTGCATCGTCTTTAGGTATTAGCCTAAGACGAAAAACAAGATAAGAAACAAGATAATAAAGCGCAAGGCAGCGCGCGTAAGATGGCACAAGCGCCGGCCGCGACTTAGTGCAACAGCTTTAAGCCGTGGCTGTTGCTGCGGCCACGCTTTCGCCTTTCGCCCTGCGCCCTTATAATGCTCTCGTTCCCCTTAGCAGTTAAGTAGAAAGAGTAGCGGGCAATCGCCCGGCGCGTATGCGGCGCGCGGTGTGCGAATGAGCGCGGACATCATTAATGTCGGCGTGCTGAGCTACCCTATTCGTGGCAGATCAAACAGGGAGGGAAACGATGTCGAGATACCGTTACGACCGGGATGAAGATTTTTACGGCGGCGGCAGACGCGGCGACGAAGACCGCAACGCGCCGCCGCGCGAGTACGGCCGCGGGCGCGGCGCTTACAACGAGTATGACGAAGGCCCAGCGCGCGGGCGCGGCGACGAACTAGCGCGTGACCGCGACTATTATGCGCGCGATGCTTATCGCCCGGACTATCCGCCCGGCGCGAGCGGACGGCGCGGCGAGCGCGCGGACTATGAGCGCGACTACGAGCGACCGCGCGAACGGCCTGAGCAGGACGAGCGTTCGCTCTGGGATCGCGGGCGTGAACTCGTGCGCGGTGGACGCGCGGGCGAACCGCGTCGTGGCGCGTCGCGCTCGCATGTGCGTTGCCGCGACATCATGACGCGCGATGTGACCGTGGTCACGCGCACCACGACGCTCAGCGAAGTGGCCAAGTTGATGCGCGACGAGGACACGGGCGTCATCCCCGTGGTCGAGCTTGACGACGCGCCCATGCTCGCGGGCGACGCCAAAGCGGAGGGCGCGCAGCGCGTCAACAATCGCATGCGCTCGAACGGCAAGCTCGTCGGCTTGATCACGGATCGCGACATCGTGGTGCGCGCCATCGCCGAAGGTAAGGACGTGACGCTGACGCGCGCCGAAGAGATCATGACGAGCGACATACACACGGCGCAGCCCAACGACCGCGTGCTAGACGCCGTGCGCAAGATGGGCGACAAACAGGTGCGGCGCATTCCGGTCGTGGATCGCGACGGCGTGCTGCGCGGCATCATCTCGATGGCCGACGTGGCGCTGGAGACGAACGACGACCGCGAACTGGCCGAGGCGCTCGAAGAAATCTCCAGCGGCTCGTCTTTCTGGAACAGAGTGTTTGGGTGATAAGAACAGTGACGAGTGACGAGTGACGAGTGACAAATGAAGCTATTAGCGCTTAGCTGTTAGCCATTAGCTTTTGTCTTTAACTCGTCACTTGTCACTCGTCACTCGTCACTGTCTTTCTATGGCAAACTCAATCGAGCGTTATTTCCGGCTACTGTCCACGCAGCAGAGCCGCCCCGCGGCCGGGCAGAAATGGATACCGGCGGCGGACGTGTATCGCATCAAGG
>JANMAD010000416.1:0-1925 GCA_031359515.1 Acidobacteriota bacterium
AATCGCCATCTGCCTCCTGTTCTCGTTCGTGCAACCCGCGCATGAGCAACGCATCGCGCGTGCGCTCGCCGGTTTAGGCGTGCCGCTCTCTGTCTCGCACGAGATTCTGCCGGAGTATCGCGAGTACGAGCGCACCTCGACCGTCGCGATCAACGCTTATCTGCAACCGCTGATGGGCGCGTATCTGCAACGTTTGAGCGCGCACGTGCCGGCCTTGCGCGTGATGCAATCGTCGGGCGGCAGCATCTCTGCGGCGGCTGCGGCGCGCGAGCCGGTGCGCACGATCTTGTCGGGGCCGGCGGGCGGCGTGGTCGGCGCGCTCAATGCGGGGCGGGCGGCTGGCGCGCACGACATCATCACGTTCGACATGGGCGGCACTTCGACCGATGTCGCGTTGTGCGCGGGCGGCGAGATCAAGACGACGAACGAGGCGACGGTCGCCGCGCTGCCTGTCGCCGTGCCGGTGTTGGACATACACACGGTCGGCGCGGGCGGCGGCTCAATCGCGCGTGTGGATGCAGGCGGCAGTCTGCGCGTGGGGCCCGAATCGGCGGGCGCGCAACCCGGCCCCGCTTGCTACGGGCGCGGCACGCTGCCGACGGTGACGGACGCGAACCTTGTGCTTAATCGTTTTGGCGGCGCAGAGTTATTAGGCGGCGACTTCAAACTCGATGAAGCACGCGCGCACGCGGCGTTGGGCGATCTCGCGCAACAGATGACTGAAGCATCGGGGCGGCGCATGAGCGCGATTGATGCGGCGCTTGGCGTGGTGCGCGTGGTGAACGCGGGAATGGAGCGTGCGTTGCGCGTGGTGTCGGTTGAGCGCGGACACGATCCGCGCGGCTTTGCGCTCGTGAGTTTTGGCGGCGCGGGCGGCTTGCATGCATGCGCGCTCGCGCAAAGTTTGCGCATCCCGCGCGTCATCGTGCCGCGTCGTCCCGGCGCGCTGTCCGCGCTCGGCGCACTCGCGTCCGACGTGATCAAAGACACGAGCCGCACCGTCATGCTTGCCGCGACGGCAGAGAATAACGCACCGCTCGCACGCATCTTTCGTGCGCTTGAGCAGGTGGCGCGCACCGCGCTCAAGCGCGAAGGCTTCAGTGACGCGCAGCAACGGCACGAGTGCAGCGTGGCGGCGCGTTACGCGGGCCAGTCGTTCGAGCTTGAGATCAAATGGCAACGGCGCGGCGCGCTTGCCGCCGCATTTCATCGCGCGCATGCGGCGCGTTACGGCTACGCGCAAGCGGAGAGCGCCGTCGAGATCGTCAGCGCGCGTGTGCGCTCGGCCGGCTTGGTGGCAAAGATGAAGCGCGAGCGTTTGGCCGTTCAAGCTGTCAACGCTACGCCAGCGCCGCAACGTTTCGCGCGCGTTTATTTCACGCACAAGCCTGCGCGCGTCGCCGTCTATGTGCGCGAGGAACTTGCGCCAGGCATGCGGCTCAAGTCGCCGTGCGTCGTAACGGAGTATTCGTCCACGACACTTATCCCGCCGGGCGCGCGGGCGCAGATTGACGCGCAGGGGAATTTAATCATCGAGTTATGAAACGAACGCCACGCTTCGATCCGGTCACGCTGGAAATTTATCGCGCTCTCTACACGTCGGTGGCGGAAGAGATGGGCGTCGCGCTCCGGCGCACCGCCTTCTCGCCGAATATCAAGGAGCGGCGCGACTATTCGTGCGCCGTCTTCGATGCCGATGGTCAAGTCATCGCGCAGGGCGATCACATGCCCGTGCATCTCGGCTCAATGCCGATGGCCGTGCGCGCCGCGCTCGATGCTATGACGCTCGCGCCCGGCGATGTGGTCGCCTTGAACGATCCGTTCGCGGGCGGCACGCACCTGCCGGACGTGACGCTCGTGCAGGGTGTCTTCGCCAAGCCGCCGAGCAACAGAAAGACAAGCACACCCGCGCCGATCTTTTATGT
>JANMAD010000445.1:0-2955 GCA_031359515.1 Acidobacteriota bacterium
GCCCGGCCGCGCTATAGCCGAGCGGCGCATCCGCATCGAGTTTCGCGCGCACGGCGTTATAGGCGTTCAGCACGCCCTCGTTCTTCGCCTTCTGCACGACCTGCCGCACAAGGTCGGGACGTTCGCGCGCTTTGCCGAGCAGACTCTTGCGCCCCAGTTCGACCTTCATGCGCTCAGTGCCCGCGCTGATCAGCGAGGCTACGGTGCGCACTTGCAAGCGTCCGCGTTGCAATGTCGGCGCGGGCACATCGGCCACCGTGACCGCGCCGGTCTTCATGTTTTGCAGAATCTGTTTCATGCGGGCGCTATGCTCGCGGCTGAACGCGGCCGGATATGCTGCACTAAATTTTGAGCAGGAGATCGAGCAGTAAAGCCAGTACGACTAATGCCACAAGCGACAGCACGACGATATGCGGCCAGCCTAGAATATTACGGCGACAGGTCCGGCAGCGTGTGCCGAACCGGCGCAGAGGCCTCTGGCAATATGGACATTTAGCCATCAAGGAGTTTGTCGTGACTTGCAGTTCTCAGGATGCCACGAACGGAAACAACTGAGCAACTGAACTTGCATGTTTACGTCGCAGAGCGCGCCCCTGCCGACCTACACGGGTTATGTTATATTGCCAACGCAGTCGGCAGCACCACACAGCTTGATGCCTCGCACACCGCATACGGTTTGTGCGTATGATGGCATCTCACCGTCATGGGCTTTCTTCAGGGACTCTTACAAAAATTCGGCCGGGGGCGCGAGCCAACACGCCGTCTGCCGCTGCGTATCTTGCTGCTCGACGACGATCCCAAACGGCACGACTGGTTCGCGCAGCGCTTCGTCGGCGACCGCCTCGACATCGCCATCGCGCCCGTGGCGGCCATCGAACTGCTCACAGCGCATAACTATGATGCGATCTTCCTCGATCACGATCTACTGCCTGAACACTATCACACACGCGATTTGCTAGACGAAGAGAACACCGGTTATGCCGTCGCCGCGTGGCTCGCCGCGCGCTCCGACGTGCAAGCGGCCACGACCATCATCGTCCACACGCGCAACGCCCAAGGCGCGCTCAAGATGGTGCAAAAGATGCGCGCCGCCGGTCGCCGCGCCGAGTATGTGCCGTGGACGCGCCTGCCCGAGCAGATCAGAAACTACTGGCAACGTTGAAAGAAACAGCTATGAAGCGAAACCAAATCAACCGCACAAGTCATACGCGCTGGCTCAGTCTGGGGTTGCTGTTCTTATGGCCCGGGCTAAATGTCTTCGGGCAGAGCGTCGAACAGGCGCAGGCGCTAATGACGAAGCCGCCGGTCGTGTCCGCGTTCGCCAATGTGGACAAAGAGCGCGCTGAGATTTTGCGCGAGTGGACGGCCATCACAGAGATCAATGCGCCGTCGGGGCACGAGCGCGAGCGCGCCGCCTACATCGAGAAGCTGCTGCGCGGCTACAAGCTGACGAAGATTTCCTACGACACGGCCGGCAATTTGATCGCCGTGCGTAAGGGCACGGGCGGCGGCCCCGTTGTCGTCTTCGACGCGCACATGGACACGGTCTTCCAGCCCGGTCTAAAGATCAAAGCGACCATCCGCGACGGCCGCATCTACGCGCCCGGCGTGGGCGACGACACGCGCAACATCGAAGCCTTGTTGGCCACGATCCGCGCGCTTGATGCCGCGCAGATCAAGACCAAAGGCGATCTCATTTTCGTCTTCACGGTAGAAGAGGAAACATCGCTCGGCGGCGCAGAGGCTTATGTCGCCGCGAATAAAGGCAAGATCGATCACTACGTCGCGCTCGACGGCGGCTACGAGAATTTTACTTACGGCGGCATCGGCATCAACTGGTATCGCCACCACTTCATAGGGCCCGGCGGGCATACGCGCTCCGCCACGCCGCCCTACTCCGCCACCCTGCCGCTCGCCCGCGCGATCCAACGCATCTATGAACTGAACGTGCCGCGCAATCCTTCATCGAATTTGAACATCGGCATGCTCGGCGGCTCGGAAGTTGTTAACGCCAAAGCGTCCGACGCATGGTTCACCGTCGATCTGCGCTCGACGAGCAACGACGTGATCGCCGATCTGGAAAAAAAGATCGCCGCCATCTTGAAAGAAGAAGCCGACCGCGCCGGCATGACGGTCAAGACCGACATGATCTCTTCCTCGCCGTCGGCGCAGATACCGGGCCACCGCGATTCATTCCTCGTCCACACGGCCGAAGCGGTGCATCACGCGATGGGCTTCAATCAACAGCCGACCATCACCGGCTCGAACAATGCGAGCGCCGCGCTGCTCGCCGGCATCTCCGCGATCTCGACCGGCGCAGGCCCCTGCGACGACTCGCACGCGCTCACGGAAAGCTGCGAGATCGAACCGCTCTACAAGGGCATCAAAAAGATTTTGCTGTTGGAGTTGGCGCTGGTGCAGTTGGACGAGAGGCGATAAGAAGGAAAGCTTATCTTGGTTGCGTGCAGCGCGCCGCACAAGCGGATTGGGCTAACCGCCCGAATTGAGATGCTAGTTGCGGCTCTAGCTGTAAGCACTCCCGTTATCTTGATTCGATCTTCGTCGCAACACCATATAGGACTTTCTCAAATCAGCAGAAAGCGATGGACGGATTTCTGAGTTGTTGCTTCAGATAGTCTGACATCAGATTATGCTTGAGTTGATAAACAGTCTGCTTGGTTTTGTAAGACAGTTCTTTGAAACAGAGCCAGACCAACATACTCGCGCACAGATGATTTCGTTGCGAACGATTCAATCGGCACTGACAGCGTTCGATGCCAGTCACTTGTTTCTCTTCGCGGTGAAACTGCTCAACCTTCCACCGATGACCGCTCTCCTTTTGAGCTTCATCGGTATCCGATTGAGTCACATCGTTGGTCACGATGTAGTCCGTCCGGTCGGTTGAGACCACTACTCGGAACAGTTTCAAGTACATGTCCCTAGCAAAACCTTTGA
>JANMAD010000473.1:0-1842 GCA_031359515.1 Acidobacteriota bacterium
TAAGACCAACGCGGGCCTCGTCTTCGACATGCGCGACGGGCGCATCGCCATGTCGCCCATCGCCGGCAACGAGAACGAAGTAACCTATCTCTGGGCCTACGACTCGCTCGCCGACATGGAGCGGCATCATCAGGCGATGGATAAACTGACAGCCGGCGCGCTGAAGGCCGACTTCGATGCGCTGCCCGACCACGAGTTGCATGCCGTGCAACGCGACATCATCGCTTCGTACCGCCCCGACCTGAGCCAAGGCATCGGCCGGATTGACATCGCGCAGGCCCGTTACATGGTCGTCACCACGTTGCGCCTCAAGCCCGGCCACGAGACGGAATACTGGAAGGCGGTCAAAGAGATCGTCTTTCCGGCGCGCGACCGGGCCATCCCGACCGGCTCTTGGGCAGTCTATCAGGTCAGGGCCGGCGTGCCCGCGTCCACCTATATGATCTTCCGCCCGTTGAAGTCGCTCGCCGATTTGGACGTGAACGTGATGGCGGTGCGCAACGCGGAGGGGGATAGGGCGGACGACATGGACAAGATATTGGATCGCGCCGTCACGCTGACCGACACCACCTACTATGCCTTCAACCCGCGCATCAGTCTGGTCGCGCCGGAGTTTGCCGCCCGCGACACGGCCGCGCCGGCGTTTTGGAATCCCGCGCCGGCGGGCCCGCCTGTGCCCGCGCGCCCAAGTAACAAGCGTGACCGCAAAGAGCAGCATTAAACTGGTCAGGAATTATTGCGCGCAAAAAAGCGAACAGGCGCGGCAGCTTTTGGGAGCTTCGCGCCTGTTCATAGTCCGATTGATGTCCTCACCCCATCAACCGGTGAGACGAAGGATTCACCAACGCCTCGGTTGTGCGTAATATAATCAAAACTTTCGCGCGATGCAAGTGGCAAAGTGCAGATTATTGCGGTGAGCCTTTCGGCCCGCCTTTTTAGTGTGTCCCGGGCGGGCGGACTAACGCGCACAGTTTGTGTTACCGCCCACCGCCAGCGAGCGGTTTACCCTTTCGCCGGTCTGCCCTCTTCCGGGTGCGCATGCTCGGCGAATTCGACATCAGATAGTACGATCTCGTCCCCGACAACGATATGGTGCGCGAACTTGCTCGTCGGCACGTGCCCCAATCTGCGGACGACGGTGATGCCGGCCCACACGGCGACCAAGCCCAGCGCGAAACTCAGCACGACATAGAGTAGCGCGCGGCCCCAATCGCCCTCCTCGATTAACTTGATCGTCTCCCACTCGAACGTTGAGAAGGTGGTGTACGCGCCGACGAAACCGATGGCGCAGGCGAGCCGCAGGTGGGGCGAGATATTGATGCGCTCGGTCGCGAGCGTCAGAAACAGGCCGAGCAGAAACGAGCCGGTGACGTTGATGACGAGCGTGGCGGTCGGGAAGGGCGCACACATGCGCCCCAGCGCCGAATAGCCCAGCGTGTAGCGCAGCATTGCGCCGAGCGCACCGCCCAACGCCACCGCCGCGTATTTCGTCAACGTTTCCATGCCTGCTGCCTAAAATGAGAAAAGCCGTCCGCGCATGATCGCGGACGGCCTTTCCGGTGAACTGTTGGGATTGACCTGCGTGCCTCTTGTGTGCGGCCCTTCGGCGGGCGGCGCAACTGGCCTTGCGGCGGACAACACCCTAACAAATTCAGGTTGTGAGTCCGTCTTTCAGGTCCCAGCCACCTCACTGTGATAAGAACTCATAAATTATTGATCACCTCCTTTTCAGTGTTGCCGGAATAATAAATTACATATCAGGACGCGTCAACGAATTTTTTGAGGTAGGACAGGCATTCCCTGTCTGTCCATTGTGGCCCCGCACGGTCTTCCGTCGAAATG
>JANMAD010000516.1:0-5969 GCA_031359515.1 Acidobacteriota bacterium
AACTGAGTGGCAGGCGAATTGTATGAGCCAAACATAGTTGGCATCAATAAAATAGCCGTATTACAGTCAATTAGTCAACTTGCAGGATGGAAAGCACTGCATGATCGACTGAGGGTTTACGCCGATAGCCTATAGAAATAATGGCAAGGGTGTTGACTGGTGCGCAAACATCGGCGGTGGGTTGCTTGACGAAAAAATCGTGTCTATTTAGCCTGCGCTAATGGTAAACTGCGCCAGTTCACATGACTAACAAATGCTGCTCTTGCCTCGAAGATGTGGCAGCTTTCGTTGGGATTATTCCGCCTGACGACTTGCAGTTTTAAAGCAGCACCGGTGCGGGCCGGTAGATAGCGCGACACGATGACCCGGCGCGCGGCTCGACATAACCAAGACCCTACGGGGCACAAGGAGAATAACGATGCGACGAATTTTGGCTTTACTGACCGTGCTGGCGTACACTGGTTTGTGGGCTGGCTGTACTACCGCCGACAACACAAATGTGACCAACGCCAATGCAAACACGACAACGACAACCGGCACGACTACTACCACTACGACAAACACGACGACTCCGCCGGCCAACACGAATACTGGCACTCCCATGAGTTCGAACATGAATTCGAATAACATGAATCACAACATGAATTCGAATGCCAACATGAATCACAACAGCAACAGCAACATGGCGCACAATACAAACAACCATAACACGCCATAGCGTCTGTCGGTTGCTAAGCACGAAGAGGGCGCGCTGGCAAGTTTCCGGCGCGCTTTTCATTTGCGGCGCAAGGGTAAAACAGACACGCCCAATGTGATGATGGATGAGCAGCCGGATTATCGCTATATCGTGGATGCCCGTGAGGCTGAAGCAACGTTGGCCCAACTTACGCACGAACCAGCGCTCGGGCTGGATACGGAAACTTTCTGGGATAGGGGCACGAATCAAAATCGCGTCGCGCTCGTTCAACTCGCGCCCCGAATTGGCACAGTATTGGTGATCGACGTGCTGGCAACGGGGGTTGAAGTTGTGCGCCCGATTGTAGAGACGTCGGCGATATTGCTGACCGCGCACAATGCGCGGTTCGATGAGTTGGTCTTGCTCGGCGCAGGATTGCAACCGGCTACGCTCGTGGACACGTTGCGGCTCGCACGACAGACGCTCGCATTACCTTCTTATAGCCTGGCGGCCGTCGTGGCGCACCTCTTCGGTCTCGCGCTTGATAAAAGCCTGCAACAATCGAACTGGCGGCGCAGACCATTGACTCGCGCGCAACTCCATTACGCTGCTGCTGATGCCATCATGACGTTGCGGGTCTTCGATGAATTGAAACGGAGGCTCGAAGCAGAAGGACGTTGGGCGTCATTACTGCATGCAGCGACACTGACCTGCGCGCCGCCGCGCGAGTCGCGCCCACGGGGTAAGCCGCGACTGAAAACGCCGCCGCCTGTATTAACGGAAGCAGAGCGACAGGCGGTGACGCGGCTGAAGAAGTGGCGACTGGAACGTGCTTTCGCGCAACGCGTGCCCGCTTATATGATCTGTGCCGACCGCACGTTGGCGGAACTTGCGCATGCGCGCCCGACGACACTTGATGCGCTCAAAACGATCTACGGGCTAGGGGAGAACAAGATCGCCGTCTAAGGCCCAGACCTCCTCGCTGCTGTCAATGACGCATTCAGTTGAAAGCAGACACACAAGTGCGCAAATAGATTAAGAAAGTTCCGCCTAATTGCCGGTCGCTCTGCCTTGGGCGGTGTCGAGTTGGGCCGCGAGTTCAATTGGCTTAGTCACTGGTTGTTGGCAGGTGTAATTTTCGCAGACATAAGCCGTCGGTTGCCCGTCGAGCGGTGGGCGGTTATGCAGCAGGGGCACGAGCGCGGCCGTTCTCTCATCCGTTGCGTTCGACTGCGCGACGACCTTGTTGGGCAGAAACGGTCGCCAAACTTCGTGGGTCAGCGCGCGGGCCGGCTCGCCATCATTGATGCCGACGAGGGCTATCTCCTGTGGGGTCGAAAGATAAAAATCCAGCGCGCCGAGTAGACAGCCAAAAGCTGACGGATAGCGCGTCAGCGTGTCGTGGACGAGCCGTAAGATGGTGACGGCACGACGTTGATAATCGGGCATCTCTGTCAGCACGGCCAAGCGCAGCAATACTTCGGCCGCGACTGAATTGCCTGACGGCGTCGCGTTGTCGAGATAATCCTTCTGCCGCACGATCAACTGCTCGCCGCGCCGCGCGGTGTAAAAGAAACCACCTTCCGTCTCATCCCAAAACTCTGCGCACATCTCTTCCGCCAACGTCAACGCCGCTTCGAGCCAGCGCAACGTGCCAGTCGCTTCAAAGAGCGCAACTAGCCCCTGCGCGGCGCAAGCATAATCGTCGTGGAAGCCTTGTTGTTTCGCCTGCCCGTCTTTCCAGACGTGTAGCAGCGCACTATCACGGCGCAATTCGGTAAGGATGAAACTCGCATTACGCTCGGCCAACTCACGATAGTCCGCGCGCTCCAACACAGCCGCAGCTTCGGCGAAGCTCGTCAGCATCAGCCCGTTCCACGCGGTCAAGACTTTCTCATCGCGGCCCGGTTTCACACGCCGCTCGCGCGCGGCAAAGAGAATCGGGCGACTACGTTCGACAGTCGCTTTCAGCGTAGCGACAGGCACATTTAGCTCGCGCGCCACCACGTCGGCCGGGCGCGGCACATGCAAAATATTTTCGCCCTCAAAGTTACCTGTCTCCGTCGCCCCGTAATAGGCGCACACGAGCGCGCCGTCTTCGGGGCCGAGTAACGCATTGATCTCTGCGACCGACCAGACGAAGAATTTGCCTTCGACGCCCTCCGAATCAGCATCTTGCGTCGCATAAAAACCGCCGGTCGTGTCCGTCATCTCACGCACTACATAGTCGAGCGTTTCTTCAGCAATCCGGCGAAAAAAATCGTCGCGCGTCGCTTGATAGACGTGCAGATAAAGGCGCGCGAGTTGTGCGTTGTCGTAGAGCATTTTCTCGAAGTGCGGCACCAGCCAGCGCGCGTCGGTCGAGTAGCGATGAAAGCCGCCACCGAGTTGATCGTACATGCCACCTTCAGCCATAAGGCGGCACGTGTTGGTGACAATCTCAAGCGCGGTGTTATCGCCGGTCGCGTGATACCTGCGCAGCATGAATTCGAGATTCATCGGGGCGGGGAACTTGGGCGCGCTGCCGAAACCGCCGTAACGCTGATCGTAGGTGCGCGTTAGCGCGCGTTGGGCAGCGTCGAGCGTTGCCGCCGAGGGTGTAGCGCTTGCTTCGTTCGTGACGTTCATGCGCCGCAACTCGGCCAAGACGCTGGTGGCTGTCTGCGCGATGCCGTCCGGGTCTTGCTGAAAAGCCTGCGCAATAGCTTCGAGCAAACGCGGGAAGCCGGGTAAGTTGTGGCGCTCGAAGGGTGGAAAATAGGTGCCGCCGTAAAAGGGCACGAGGTCGGGCGTGAGGAAGACAGTCATCGGCCAACCACCGTGCCCGGTCATTAGCTGCACCGCGTTCATGTAAACTTGATCGAGATCGGGGCGCTCTTCGCGATCAACTTTGATGTTGATGAAATGCTCGTTCATCAACCGCGCAGTCGCTTCATTCTCGAACGATTCAATCTCCATCACGTGACACCAATGACACGCCGAATAACCTATGCTGAGCAGGATCGGCTTATGCTCGGTGCGCGCTCTAGCCAACGCTTCCTCACCCCAAGCGTACCAGTCCACCGGGTTGTGTGCGTGCTGCAAGAGATAGGGGCTTGACTCGTGTGCGAGCCGGTTGGTGTGTTTATGTTCCGCCATCAATTTTATCCTTTGATATGAAATGCAAATGCCATTCTAACCCGCCTTGACGTTTTTTAAGAGCGCGCCGGTTCTGCTATACTCGCGGCACTGAATGGTGATTCATTTTTAGCTGAGCTGGCTGACAATTGCGGCGGCACATGCGTCTCGATTGTTTGCTTGGAGCAAGCGAATGGAGCGAGAGAGTTTAGAGATGGATGTGGTATTCGTCGGCGCGGGGCCGGCGAACTTGAGCGGCGCATTGCATTTGGCGCGCTTGGTGAAAGAGCACAACGAGGCGGTCGCGAACGGCAAGCGTGATGGTAAGCCGCTCGGCGAGATCGAGATCGGCGTGATTGAGAAGGGCGCACACGTCGGCGCGCACATCCTGTCAGGCGCGGTGATGGACCCGCGTGCGCTGAAAGAGCTAATACCTGATTTCCTTGAACAGGGCGCACCGGTCGAGTCGCCGGTCAAAGAAGACTTTTTTCTCTACCTTACGAAGACACGCGCGTTGCGCTCGCCACTAACGCCGCCGCCGCTCAAAAATCACGGCTATTACATCGTCTCTCTAAACAAGCTGACCGCGTGGCTCGGCGAGCAATGTGAAGCGGCGGGCGTCAACATCTTTCCCGAATTTCCCGGCGCGGAGATGCTCTACGACGAGCAAGACCGCGTCGTCGGCGTGCGCACCGGCGACAAGGGCATTGATAAAGAAGGCAAACCAAAGGCGAATTTCGAGCCGGGCGTTGATCTGCTGGCGAAGGTGACGGTGCTGGGCGAAGGCCCGCGCGGGTCGCTGACGAAACAAATCTCACAACGGTTGAATTTGAATGACGGGCGCGAGCCGCAGGTTTATAGCATCGGCGTCAAGGAGTTGTGGGAACTGCCCGATGATCGCTACCCTGCGGGGCGCGTCACGCATACGCTCGGCTATCCATCCGATCCGCACACCTACGGCGGCGGTTGGATTTACGGCCTACAAAATCGCATCCTCAACCTCGGCTACGTCACCGGCCTCGACTATCACGATCCATTACTCGATCCACATGCCGAGTTCCAACGCTTCAAGCAACATCCGTTCGTCACGAAACTGCTTGAAGGCGGCAAACTCTTGCGCTACGGCGCGAAGACCATCGCGGCCGGCGGCTATCACGCGATGCCGCAACTCTACGCTGATGGTGTGTTGCTCGTCGGCGACTGCGCGGGCTTTCTCAATTCACAACGGCTCAAGGGCATTCACACGGCCATCAAGAGCGGCATGCTGGCGGCCGAGACGATCTTCACGGCGTTGGTCGCAGGTGATTATTCCGCGCGCCAGTTGGCGCAATATGCAGAGTTGGTGCAGGCGAGCTGGATCATGCCGGAGTTGCGGCGCGTCAGAAATTTTCATGCCGGCTTCAAGCGCGGGCGTTGGCTGGGTATAGCGAACGCGGGTTTGCAGTTCATCACGGGCGGGCGTTCATGGGGACTGTTTGATCGCGCCAACGCCGAGCCGGGGCACGTCGCCATGCGCAAACTCGCGGACTACGGTTATAAGGGCGACGCATTGGAGCAGCGTTACGACGGGCTGCGATTCGATGGCAAGGTGACGTTCAATAAATTAACCGACGTGTACCATGCCGCCGTCGGCCACGACGAGGATCAACCGGTACATCTGCACGTGCTGGATACCGACATCTGTGCGACGCGTTGCGCGGAAGAGTATGGCAATCCTTGTCAGCGTTTCTGCCCGGCGGCCGTCTATGAAATGGTGGAAGACAATGCGGCCGGCCGGCGGCGCTTGCAGATCAACTTCTCAAATTGCGTCCACTGCAAGACGTGCGACATTATGGATCCGTATCAGATCATCAACTGGGTGACGCCCGAAGGCGGCGGCGGGCCGGATTACAAGAACATGTAAGCGGCAGAAATAACAAACGCACACGCAAAAGCACGGAGCGAAACATTAGCTGATGCCATGCTCCGTGCTTTTGCGTGTGCGCTCGCGGCTTAGAGTGCGCGCTCGCTACTCTTTCTCGATGAACGCGAAAGTGATCTTGCCCTGTTGCACTTCTTCGAGGGCGATGCGCGTCGGTTTATGGGGTTGCATATCAAGCTCGACGCGCGGGCGCGCACCGCGCTGGAGTTGTTTGCTGCGCTGCGCCGCGACGATGATCATGCGGTACTTGGAATC
>JANMAD010000537.1:0-1585 GCA_031359515.1 Acidobacteriota bacterium
TTGAAATCGGCGACCGTGTCACTGTCTTACGAGACGGGCGCACGGTCGGCACTTACGATGTGCGCGAGATGAACAAATCCGAGTTGATCCGCCTGATGGTCAACCGCGAATTGACGGAGTTGTTTCCGAAAGAGCGAGCCACGCAGGGCGCGGAAGTTTTGCGTGTCGAAGGGTTAAGCACAAAGGGCGGATTGAAAGATATCAGCTTCTCGCTTCATAAGGGGGAGGTCTTAGGGATAGCCGGACTCCTCGGCGCGGGGCGGACAGAACTGGCGCGTGCAATCTTCGGTCTTGATAAGATTACGTCGGGAACAATTTACATCAACGGCGAGCCGCAGAAGATCAACTCACCGCGCGCGGCGATCAATTCCGGCATGGGGTTTCTCACCGAAGATAGGAAGTCTCAAGGTCTGGTCTTGCCGCTGTCGGTTAAAGAAAATCTGTGCCTTGCAAGTGTGGACAAGTTCTCAAGCTGGGGCGTAATGGACACCGGCGAGGAGCAGCGTGCAGCCGGTCAGTATGTGAAAGACCTGCGGATTAGAACGCCGGGTCTCGATCAGAAAGTTGTCTTTTTAAGTGGCGGCAATCAGCAGAAGGTGGTCTTAAGCAAGTGGCTTTGTTGTCAGTCCGAGGTGTTCATATTCGATGAGCCGACGCGCGGCGTGGATGTGGGCGCGAAAGCCGAAATCTACGGGTTGATGAACCGGCTCACCGCACAGGGCGTCGCCATCATCATGATCTCTTCGGAGATGCTCGAAGTGCTGGGCATGAGTGACCGCGTGTTGGTCATGCGCGCGGGCCGCATCACGGGTGATCTCTCCGCCGCGGAAGCCACACAGGAAAAAATCTTACAATGCGCTCTGGAGGAATAACTCTGCGCCAGAATTTCTTCTCACACTACGGACGGCAGCTCAGCACCCTCGCAGGGCTGTTGGGCTTGAGTCTCGTGTTGTGGGCTTTGACGCCCCACTTCTTAACCGTCTCGAATCTTCTGAATGTCGCCGAGCAGGCGACCATCATCGCCATCGTCGCGGTCGGCATGACGTTCGTCATCATCACCGCAGGGATTGATTTATCAGTTGGCTCGGTACTCGCCTTTGCCGGTGTGGTCATGGCGAGCCTGCTCCAACGCGGCCTCCCGCTGCCGTTGGCCTTGGCGGCCGGTTTGGGCACGGGGCTGCTCTGCGGCGTGGTGAACGGACTGCTAATCACAGTCGGGCGACTACCACCGTTCATCGCCACGCTGGGCATGATGAGTGTGGCGCGCGGCGCGGCCTTAATGTTCACGGAAGGCAGGCCGATCTCAGGATTCTCGGAAGGCTTTCGCTCACTCGCCACCGGAGAAGTGCTGCGCGTCCCGACGCCTGTGGTCATCATGGTCGTCGTCTATGCCATCGCCTATTTCGTTTTAAGGCGCACGAAGCTGGGTCGCTACACTTATGCTATCGGGGGCAACGAAGAGGCCGCGCTGCTGTCCGGCATCAACGTCAAATTATACAAGACGATGGTGTACGGCATCGCCGGTTTACTCAGTGGGCTGGCGGCCATCCTGCTGACGGCGCGCCTGAATTCGGCGCAACCCATC
>JANMAD010000579.1:0-1758 GCA_031359515.1 Acidobacteriota bacterium
TTGAAATCAATCACGCGATAGTGCCGCTTGTGGCCGCCGCCGCGTCGCCGCACCGTGATGTGCCCGTTGTTATTGCGGCCCGAGATGCGCGTCTTCGGCTCCAGCAGAGACTTCTCCGGCTCCGCGCCCTTCGTCAACTCATCGCGCGTCAGGTACGTTTGATAACGGCGCGACGGCGATGTCGGTGTCAGTTTCTTGATGCCCATAAACTTAAGCTGTTAGCTATTAGCTGTTAGCTGTTAGCAAAAACTAACCGAGCTAACTGCTTCCGTTTGAACCGCAACCGTTTGCTACCAGACAAAGCTAATCGCTAATAGCTAACGGCTAATAGCTCTTAAATGCTCTCGCCGTAGTCGAGCGGCGGCTGCCCGGTTTCGAGCGTGACGTAGGCTTTCTTCCACGACGGCTTGCGCCCTTCGTGGCGACCGCGCCGCGCCATCTTGCCGAGATAATTGAGCGTGCGCACCTGTTCGACCTTGACTTGAAAAATGGTCTCGACCGCCGACTTGATCTGCGGCTTGGTCGCGCGCCGGTCAACGCGGAAGGTGAGCAACTGCCGCCCGTCCTGCGTCTCCTCTTTCGCGATCAAAGCCTTCTCCGTGATGACCGGCGACTTGATAACGTCCCACACAGTTCGCATCTTGTTTACGCCGCCTCCTCTGTCGCTGCCGGCTGCGCCGCATCCGTCTCGTCCGCCGCTTCATGGCTGCCGCCCTGTCGCTGCGGATCGAGCAACGCGGTCAACTCGTCCACGGCCGCGCGCGATAGCACGAGTTTGTCGTGATAGAGCAGGTCGTAAATGTTCAAGCCCCGGCTCGTCACGATCTTCGCCTGCTTCACGTTGCGCGATGACAGAATCAGGTTCGCGTTGTCCAACGAGTCAACGATCAACGTCCGCCCGGCAAGCCCAAGCGTGCCGAGCGCACTGATAAAATCTTTCGTCTTCGGCTGGTCGAACGTGAACGCTTCGAGCACGACGAGATTGCCCTCGCGCAAACGCTCCGACAGAGCCGAGCGCAACGCGCCGCGCCGCATCTTCTTCGGCAGACTATAAGACCAGTCGCGCGGTTGCGGCCCGTGGACGTTGCCGCCGCCCTTCCAGAGCGGCGAGCGGATCGACGCGATGCGCGCCCGCCCCGTGCCCTTCTGCTTCCACAGCTTCCTGCCCGAACCGGACACGTCGCCGCGCGTCTTCGTCCCGACCGTCCCCTGCCGCGCGCTGGCGAGATAACTCTTCACCGCCGAATGAATCAACGACTCATTCAACTCCGCGCCGAAGACCCCGTCCGCCAACTCAACGTCGCCGACTTCTTCGTTCTTTAAATTGCGCACCTTCACGGTAGGCATAGCTCACTCCGTTCACAGTTCTCACTCGCCAGTCTTAACCGGCACTGAAAACTATTTACCCTTCTTCTTCCGCGCCGCCGACTTGCGGACGACGACCACGCTGCCATTTGCGCCGGGCACTGCGCCGCGCACCATCAGCAGATTATTCTCCACATCCACCCGCGCTACAGTCAGATTCTTCACGGTCACACGCTCGTCACCCATGTGCCCCGATGAGCGCGTGCCCTTGATGACACGCGACGGATAGGCCGACTGCCCGATTGAACCCGGCGCACGCACGTTCATCGAACCGTGCGACTCCGGCCCACGATTAAAATTGTGCCGCTTCACCGTGCCCGCGAAGCCGCGGCCCTTGCTCGTGCCGACCACTTCAATCCTGTCGCCATCGGCGAACTGATCGACCAACACTTG
>JANMAD010000583.1:0-3157 GCA_031359515.1 Acidobacteriota bacterium
CGACGCGGATGGTCTCACAGATATTTTTGTCGCTAACGACAGCGTGCGGCAGACGCTCTTCCGCAACAACGGCGACGGCACGTTCGAGGATGTCGCGCTCCTGTCCGGCGCGGGCTACGACGAGAACGGCAAGACCTTCGCCGGCATGGGCGTGGACGCCGCCGACTATGACAACGACGGCTGGCCCGATCTCTTCATCACCACGCTCTCGAACGAAACCTATCCGCTCTATCGCAACAACGGCGATCTGACGTTCACCTACGTCACGCAGACGACGGGCGTCGGGCAAATCTCGCTGCTCTATTCCGGCTGGGGCACGCATTTTCTCGATGCCGACAACGACGGACTGCGCGATCTTTTCGTCGCGCAGGGGCACGTGCTGGACACGATTGAACAGACGACGAGCTATCTCAAGTACAGACAAACGCCGCTCTTACTGCGCAACACCGGCAAAGGTTTCGTCAACGTCTCGCTCGCGGCGGGCGCGCCGTTCAACGTGCCGCTCGCGGCGCGCGGCGCAGCCTTCGGCGATCTGGATAACGACGGCGACACGGACATCGTCCTCGCACAGACGGACGGCCCCGCAATCATCCTGCGCAACAACGGCACGAAGAACCACTGGCTTGGCATCAACCTCGTCGGCACGAAAACAAATCGCCAAGCCTTCGGCACGCGCCTCGTCGTCACGGATGCGGCGGGGCGCAGACAGACATTCGACGTAACCAACGCCGGCAGCTATCTTTCCTCCAGCGACCCGCGCGTGCTAATCGGTCTCGGCGCAGCGACCAGCGTCACCGCAATTGAGCTTCGTTGGCCGAGCGGACAAAAGCAGACCATCTCGAAGCCGGAGATTGATCGCTATTTGGTGATTAAGGAACAATAATAGGTAATCGAGTCCCGAATGAGCATTAACCATGAAGGCGAGAAACATTGTACTCATCACTATCGGAGCGTGGGTGATCGCCGTGCTGTGTTACGCCTACTTTTCCATTAAGTCGATCCTTGTGGCGCATAACACTGACGCATACTTTGATAACTGGGGGGCTCAACTCACCTTCTTTATAATTCTTCAACTCCCATATTTATTTCTTGGCTTGCTGTTGCTGGTAATTGGAGAGTTGGTTTTTATCGAATATCGAGCAGGTCGGCGCTAAGTTGTTATGCGCATGTTGCCTTTCTGGGAGCTATTTATGTCACGCCCGCTTTGACACGTACCGAAGCGGTTTGTATTTTGATGACGCACTCGCCTGACCGCGAGTTGCACTTGGCATTTTCATTTACTCAGCGAGAACAATTGATGTCGCACTTAAAATCTTATCGCGCCGTGTGCGCGCGTTTCATCAGCACGTTGGGCCTGTTGTTATGCACAGTGCCCGCTGCCCTCTTCGCGCAGACGCCTGCGCCATCGCCGCAACAGGGCGGCATGGGCGCGGTCTCGACGGGCGAAGCGCGCACTTACACGTCGAAGCGCACCACCGGCATCGTCGATCCGAAAGCGCCGGTCGTGTTTGAAGACGTAACTGCGAAGACCGCGCTCGCGGGCTTCAAGCATCACGCGGGCAGCGCCGCGAAAGATTTCATCCTCGATGCGCCGGCGGGCGGCGTCGCTATCTTCGATTATGACGGCGACGGCAAGCCCGACGTTTATCTGCTCAATGGTTCGACCGTCGCCGCCATGCAGGGCAAAGAGAAAGCGCCGCGCGCCGCGCTCTATCGCAATCTCGGCAACTGGAAGTTCGAGGACGTGACGGATAAGGCCGGTGTCGCCAACGAGCGTTGGGGCTTCGGCGTCGCCATCGGCGATTACGACAACGACGGCCGCCCCGACATGTTCGTCAGCAACTTCGGCGTCGCGCGGCTCTATCACAACAACGGCGACGGCACGTTCGCCGACGTGGCGGAGAAACTCGGCGTCGCCCGCAAGGGTTGGTCAACCGGCGCGACGTGGGGCGATTACGACGCGGACGGCCGGCTCGATCTGTTTGTGCCCGGCTACGTTGATTTCGATCCGAAGAACCCGCCGCCGAGTCCGAGCGATGCGGGCAAGCCGGGCGGCGTCGCACAAAACTTCTGCCAGTTTCGCGGCGTGCCCGTCATGTGCGGCCCGCGCGGGCTGAAAGGCGAAGGCGACACGCTCTATCATCAAAAAGCGGACGGCACTTTTGAAGACGTGAGCGCGAAGACGGGCACGAGCGATCCGCAAGGGTATTATGGTTTCTCGTCCGCGTTCGTGCATGCGAACGATGATGCCCTGCTTGATCTGATCGTCGTCAACGATTCGACGCCGAAGTTGCTCTACATCAACAAAGGCGACGGCACGTTTGAAGAGGTCGGTTATGAATCGGGCATCGCGCTCAATGAGAACGGGCGCGAGCAAGCGGGCATGGGGCTGGGCGTCGGCGACTACGACAACGACGGGCGCGTGGATTTCTACATCACCAACTTCTCTGACGACTCCAATACGCTCTACCACAATGATGGCGAAGGCAATTTCACCGACGTGACGTTTCAAGCGGGGCACGGCGAGGTGACCATTCCCTTCCTCGGTTGGGGCACGAGCTTTCTCGATTATGACAACGATGGTTGGAAGGATGTGCTCGTCGTTAACGGCCACGTCTATCCGACGGTGGACGAGCATCCGTGGGGCACTTCGTGGGCGCAGCAACCGCTCCTGTTTCGCAATCTCACGAACGGCCGCTTCGAGCGCGTCGCCGCCGCACCCGGCAGCGGGCTGGCCACGGGTTGGCCGGCGCGCGGTCTCGCCATCGCCGACCTCGACGGCGACGGTCGCCTCGACGCCGTCATCAACAACTGCGACACGTACCCGACCGTCCTGCGCAACGCGACCACCGTCACGAATCACTGGCTGACCTTGCGGCTCGTCGGCGACCCCGCGAAGAAAAGCCCGCGCGACGCGACCGGCGCAATCGTCTACGCCACCACCGGCAAACTGCGCCAACGCCTCGACCTCGTGAGCGGCGCAAGCTTCGCTTCAAACAACGACCCGTGCCTGCATCTCGGTCTCGGCGCGGCCACGAAGATCGACAAGCTCGAAGTCAAATGGCCCGACGGCACACTTGAACCGATCACCGTGCCGGGCATTGATCGCACGGTGACGGTAACGGAGGGCAAGGGTGCGAAGTAGCGCTAGTCAGTT
>JANMAD010000610.1:0-3408 GCA_031359515.1 Acidobacteriota bacterium
CTCGACGGTCGCGGGCACAATCGTGCTCGTCTTGACGAGCATCGCCAACGGCGCGAGTCGTTCATCCGGCACGGGCACGACGCCGACGTTCGGCTCGATGGTGGCGAACGGATAGTTGGCGGCGAGCGCCGACTGTTGCGCAGTCAGCGCGTTAAAAAGCGTGGACTTGCCGACGTTCGGCAGCCCGACAATCCCGGCCCGCAGCATTCCTTAACACCTCTTCGGACAGTCTGCGCACGTGTGCGTGAAAAGAGAACTTTTACACTGTGCAGCGGTGCGAAGGCAAAGGGGCACACAAAAAGGTAGCGGGTTAGATACTGTGTTGCATGTCAAGCACTTTTTGCTCTTTGCACCCACTCCGGGTCGAACTCCTTGTCCGACTTCAACACGCCGTAAGCTATATGCACGAGCTTTCGCATGACCGCGCAGATGACACTCATCTTGCTCTTGCCCCGCTCGCGCAACCCTTCGGCCCACGCTTGAAAGAACGGACTACACCGCAGCGCCGTGATGGCCGGAAAATAGAGCGCTCGCCGCAGCCTTGCATTGCCGATCTTTGAGAGCCGCGTCCGACCTCTCAGGCTCGTGCCCGACTGACGCTCGCGCGGCACAAGCCCCGCATATGCAGCTACCTGCCGTGCGCTTCGATATTGTGTGCTGTCCGTGATCTCAGACAGCAAGCGCGCGGCTGTCGTCTCTGCGATGCCAGGGATGGAGTCTAACAACTCGCTCTGCCGTTTGAGCGTCGGATGGTTATTGATATGCTCGCGGATCAGCTTTTCCGTGCGCTTGAGCTGTTCATTCAGATAAGCGCGGTGCTCTTCGACGCTCTGGCGCACCAGCTGCACCGTGATGATGGAAGCGAGGCGGTTCGCTTCCGCCACACGCATCTCGGTCAAAGACTCAAGGCGGCGCACAAGTGCTTGTAATTCCCGCACTTCTGGAGGTAGAGGCATCCAAGCGGGCGGCTCCTGCGCGAGGCAAAAGCGCGCGATCAACTCGGCGTCCACGCGGTCTGTCTTGGTGCGTGAGAGGCGGCTTGCGGCAAACGCTTTTGTAGCCGCCGGGTTGACGACGCTCACCACGTGGCGCGCCTCGTGCAGAAACAGCGCGAGCGCGTCGCCGTAAGCGCCGGTGGCTTCGAGGCAGGCGTGGACTCGCTCGACGCCTTGCTTTGCGAGCCATTCTCGGAGTTGCTCAAAGCCGGCTTCGGTGTTGGGAAAGAGTTTATGCTTGAGCTTGCCGGTTGTGCTGATGAGACAAGCGTTGAACTTGAGTTTGGCGATGTCAATGCCAAGTGTTGGTCCTGTCATGGTGATGCGCTCCTTATGGAATCAAATGCGGCGCGGGTCAAACTTGCGGATACAAGCTCAGCTTCGTGGTAGAAGCGGCTTCGGATACTGTCCGACCTTGTGCGCTGCAAAGATGGATGCCGGGAGCTTTTCTAACCCACTGACTTCGGAGTCATAATTCGAGCACAGCTTCTCCGGCATCCTGGGTCGGCGAAAGCTTGATGCTTGCGCCCACATCAGTCAACATACAAATTCGAGCGTTAGCTGTCTATCTTTACATCATGCTAGAGAAAAGAGTCTGAGATGACAGTGACGCAAAGCCTTTTCGATGACTCGGCACAGAAATATGGCATGTATTCCAGTTGGGCTATTTGGAATCCTGCGAACCCGGCAGATGCGCGGATCATTACTAAACATCTTGCTGGTCTGAAAACATCGGTTGTGATGGTCGGGCTGAATGTTGCCGGGCAGCTATAATGCTCCCCAAAATTCAGACCAGCCGCTAAGGTGGTAAATTCGCTGCTCAAACGGGAGGAACAGATGAGCAAGCAGCGAAAGATTTATAGCGCGGACTTCAAAGCGAAGGTCGCTTTAGCGGCCATCAAAGGGCAACAAACAATCAACGAGCTTGCCTCCGCTTTCGGCGTCCATCCCAATCAGGTAATTCAGTGGAAGAAGCAGGCCCTGGAAGCTCTGCCCGATTCGTTCGCGGAGCGGCGAGCGCGTGCCGCGCACGCGGACGAAGAACTCAAAGCGCAACTCTACCAGCAAATCGGCCAACTCAAAGTGGAGTTAGACTGGCTGAAAAAAAAAGCTGGACTCGTCGCTGGAAGATAAGCGGCAGTTGGTCGAGCCACAGCATGCGCAGCTCAGTGTGCGGCGGCAGTGCCAGTTATTAGGACTCAATCGGGCCAGCCTCTACTACGAACCGCAGGCCGAGAGAGTCGAGAACTTGCAGTTGATGCGGCGGTTGGACGAGCAATATACGAGATGCCCGTTTTATGGGGTGCGGCGTATGACGGCCTGGCTCAGAGAACAAGGCCAGCGGGTCAATGAGAAGCGGGTGCGCCGCCTGCTGCGAAAAATGGGGTTGTTGGCGATTTACCCGAAGCCCTCTTTAAGTCAGGCGGCGGCGAGCGCGAAGCTGTACCCTTACTTGTTGAGAGGCGTGGAGATTGAGCGGGTCAACCAAGTGTGGTCAACCGACATCACCTACATTCGCCTGCTCTCTGGCTTCATCTATCTGGTGGCAATTATGGATTGGTACAGCCGCTATGTGTTGGCTTGGGAGTTATCGAACAGCTTGGAGAGCAGTTTCTGTGTCGCCGCGCTTGAGCGTGCGTTGCAAGAAGCCGAGCCGGAAGTTTTCAATTCGGATCAAGGCGCACAGTTCACGAGCCTGATGTTCACCGAGCGGTTATTGCAGCGTGGGATTGCTATCAGCATGGACGGGCGTGGGCGTGCGCTGGACAACATCTTCGTCGAGCGGCTGTGGCGGTCGGTCAAGTATGAAGAAGTATATCTAAACGACTATCGCACTGCGCCGGATGCGATCAGGGGCTTGGGGAGATACTTTGAGTTCTACAACTGTGAACGGCTTCATCAATCTTTGAATTACAAAACGCCGGTAGCGGTCTATCGGCACGGCATAAACCCAGCAGCGGAGACCACCTTAAACTGACCGCTTTTTGGTCTAGACAATGGGGAGCACTTTAAGTGTTCACCTTGTTGCGTAGCAAGAAGGTGAACATGCCCCACCTCGGTATGGAGAAACAGAAATGGCCGATCCAATTCTATTGTGGAACGAAGTCGCACTCGAAGCCAACCGCGTCAGTCACACCAACGGGCAAGGCGAGCAGACCGGGCCGCCCCTCAGCGCGCGCGCCCTTGCGATTGTTCATCTGGCGATGTATGACGCCTACGCCGGCGTCGTCAACGACCCGAACGCGCCGCGTTACCTGACGGCGCCGCCCGCACCCACGTCAGGCGCGTCGCCGAATGACGCGGTCGCCGGGGCGGCCCTCACGACCCTCACGGCCCTTTTCCCGAGCCAGACGCCCTTCTTCGATTCCATCTTTGAAGGGGCCGGCGACGCGTCGAGGAACGGCGCGGGGCA
>JANMAD010000617.1:0-1907 GCA_031359515.1 Acidobacteriota bacterium
GTAGCTATCTCAATGAAAGCGGACGTGGCACTCTGCCGCGTAGCGGCACATTGACTTTAGCCCGGCGTTTCAACGCCGGGAAATCGATGTGCCCGTAACGACTCGTCGCGTCAGCGATGTATGAATTGTAGTCGCCGGTTCAGCCGTCGCTGACGCGACGCCGGAACGGTTGTCGGCCCTCTCCCGGCGTTGAAACGCCGGGCTAAAATCAGCTCGCCGCGCTGCGGCGAAGAAGTATCTACATTTCATCTTACCTTCGCATAACAGAAACAATCGCGCGGTTCATTGCTCACGTTCGGGTGCAGTGCCCAGCGGCGCAACACGCCCTCGCGCTCCATCCCGGCTTTCTCCATGACGCGCGCCGAGGCAAGGTTGTCCACATCGCAGACCGCCCAGACGCGGAACACGTTGGGCTGCGCGAGCGCCCACTCCATCACGGCGCGCACCGCCTCCGTCATGTAGCCTTGCCCCCAATACGCGCGGGCTAGCACATAGCCTAGGCCGACGCGATAATCAGCCGGATGCGGCTTGATCATGCCAATGAGCCGCGCGTCCTCTCTGCGCGTGATCACCCATGTGAAGTCCGCGCCCGTCTGTCGCCGCGCTAAAAGTTCACGCAAAAAACCTTCCGTCTCAGCGAGCGACTTGTGCGGTCGCCAGATCAAATAGCGCGTGACCTCCGGGTCTTGCGCGTAAGCCTCATAGATCGCGGGCGCGTCCGCGAGCGTGGGCGGGCGCAGGATGAGACGTTCCGTTTCGATGACTGACGGAGGTTGCATTGCGTTTGCGCGCGGGCTGGTTGCGGCGCGCTCAGGGCAGCTTGAGCGGGCCTGTGCCCTTGTGCCGGTTGAGGACGATGTTGTCGATCAGGCGCGTCTGCCCGATGCGTGCGGCGACGGCGACGAGGACGGGGCGGTCGTCGAGTTTGTCGAGTCGTTCGAGCGTGTCGGCGTCGGCGACGCTGACGTATTCGAGGCGTGCGCGCGGCTCGGTCTCGATCTCGGCGCGGACGACTTCGGAGAGCTTACGGCCCGAACGCTCGCCGCTCTGATAGATGGCCTCGGCGCGAGCGAGCGCGCGATAGAGAATGGTGGCGGCGCGGCGCTCGTCGCCGTTCATGTAGGCGTTGCGCGACGAGAGCGCGAGTCCCGTCTCTTCACGCACGGTCGGCAGCACGACGATCTCCGTGTCGAAGGCGAGATCGCGCACGAGACGTTTGACGACGAGTGTTTGTTGCGCGTCCTTCTGGCCGAAGTAGGCGAAGTCGGGGCGGACGATGTTGAAGAGGACGGCCAGCACGGTGGCGACGCCGCGAAAGTGGCCGGGCCGGGCCGCGCCTTCTAGTTGCTCGGAGAGGCCCTCGACGGTCACGTAGGTGGCGAAGTTTTTCGGGTAGATCTCTTCGGGCGTGGGGGCGAAGATGTAATCAACGTTGTCGTCAGCGAGTTGCGTCGTGTCTTTGGTCAGGTCGCGCGGGTAGCGACTAAAATCTTCGCCGGGGGCGAACTGTGTGGGGTTGACGAAGATCGAGACGACCACCATGTCGCACATGCGGCGCGCCTCGCGGATCAGGCTCAGATGCCCCTCGTGCAGCGCGCCCATCGTGGGCACGAGGCCGATGGTCTTGTCCTGTCGGCGGGCCTTGCGCGCGACCGAGTTCATCCGCTGGCGGCGGTTGATGATTTCCATAAGGAGAAGTAAATCGTGAAGCGGCAAACGTGAACGGCTTGCACAGCTTCAGTTCACGTTTGCCGCTTCACGATTTACGAGCGGCCTACCTCTGCATCGTCGCCCGCGGCCGTCAGTTCCGCTTGCAACTCGGCGGCGGCTTCGGCGGGCAGGGGATAAGACTCTTGCGCGCTCGGATAGACCCCGGCGCGCACGTCGTCGGCGAAGCGGTTGATGGC
>JANMAD010000645.1:0-2091 GCA_031359515.1 Acidobacteriota bacterium
GTTGCTCGTCGGCGACATGAACGATCCGAACGCGAAAGTGACGCGCATCGTGGGGCGCGAAGCGGTCAACGTCCGGCGACCAGAGAAAGAGACGCTGCCCAAAGTCTTCTACAAAGGCGCACATCAGGCGACGCTCGATCCCCTCGCCGCCAAGCGACCGACGGGCGGTCTCTTCATGTGGAGCGAGCAATTAGAGACGCCCGCGCACGTCGTCTCTGGCAACCCGACCTACAATAATTCCTCCGCCGCCGCGCTGCTCGCCTACGACGTGCCGCACGCGCTCCCGTGGGACTGGCGCGTCAGCCTCTACACTTGGACGAAAGGCATCGCGGCGGGCGCGTATCTCGTCCCGCTTCTCTTCGTGTT
This sequence comes from Acidobacteriota bacterium, assembly GCA_031359515.1. Classification (GTDB taxonomy): domain Bacteria; phylum Acidobacteriota; class Blastocatellia; order Pyrinomonadales; family Pyrinomonadaceae; genus QHXQ01. The sequence continues at coordinate 367 of JANMAD010000645.1, forward strand.
GTTTGGCTTACTCAGCGCAGACAGTCCATTGTGGCTCTGGGCCGCGCCCATCATGGCGGGCACATTCTTAGCCGCGACCGGCGCGCTGCTCATCTGGGACTTGGAACATCCCGCGCGCTTTTATCTGATCTTCACGCGCCCGCAATGGCGTAGCTGGCTCGTGCGCGGTGCGTTCATCATTGCTGCCTACACGCTCGTGCTGGCGCTACATTTCGCGGCGAGTCTCTGGGGCGCAACCGCGCCGCAACGCTGGTTGATGATCGCGGGCTTGCCGCTCGCGTTGATGACGGCGGTCTATACCGCCTACCTGTTTGCGCAGGCCAAAGCGCGCGACCTCTGGCAGAACCCTTTGCTGCCACCACACTTGCTGATCCAATCACTGCTCGTCGGCGCAGGCGCGCTTGTGCCTGTCGCATATTTAATCGCACCGGCGTTCGTCACGCCCTTGCTCTGGACGCTCGCCGCGACGACGCTCGCGCATCTGCTGCTCGTCTGCGGCGAACTCACGCTCACGCATCCGACCGCGCACGCGCGCCTCGCCACGTGGGAGTTGACGCGCGGCCGGTTCAAAACATTCTTCTGGTTCGGCGCGTTGCTCACGCTCGCGGGCTGCGTTGCGCCGTGGCTCGGTCTCGCCGCTGTGCCGTTAACTTTAATCGGTCTGTTGCTCTACGAGCATGCCTACGTGCAAGCCGGACAGGCTGTGCCGCTCGCTTGAGCGACGATGAAAGGAGACTACCGTTGCCAACCAAAAAGAGCGTGACCAAACGTTTCCGCGTGCTGCTGGAAAAGCACGAGAGCAGCGAAGCGACCGGCATCAAAATCCCCTTCGACGTGCATAAGACTTTCGGCTCGCGCGCCCGCGTGCCCGTTAGCGGCACAATCAACGGCTTCCCTTTCCGCAGTTCCGTCTTTCCCATGGGCGGCGCTGGCTGCCATTTCATGGCTGTCAACAAAGAGACCCGCGCCGGCGCAAAAGCCAAAGGCGGCGACACGATCACCGTCCGTATGCAACGCGACGACGAGCCGCGCATCATCACGCCCCCGCCCGACTTCGCCCGCGCGCTCAAAGCGAACAAGCCCGCACTGGCCGCGTGGGAGCAAAGCAATTACACACGCAAGAAAGAGCTAACGAAGGCCATCGAAGAGGCCAAGAGACCGGACACGCGCACGCGCAGAATCGAGAAAGCTATCGCCGAATTGAGCGCGCCGCGCAAGTCATAGCTGCTGCGCAACTGTCTTAATGTCTGCCTCTCTATCAGCTTATGAAACAAGACGAGCAAAATCCATTGGTCAATGCTGCGCGCAATGAGACTGAGGCGCGGGGCGAGACATTTTATCCGGGGGCGAGTGGCGTTCATCTGGCCGCGTATCCGCCGAAGGAGCGTTGGGATGATTGGCGTGAATTGGAATCGCGCGCGTGGCCGCGTCGTGAGGAGCATCGGTACATGCTCGTGCCGACCACCTGCTTCAACTGCGAGGCGGCGTGCGGGCTGCTGGCTTACGTGGAGCGCGACAATTTGCAGGTGCGCAAACTTGAGGGCAATCCGGAGCATCCCGGCTCGCGCGGGCGCAATTGCGCGAAGGGGCCGGCGACGCTCAATCAGATCACCGATCCGGATCGCATCCTCTATCCGCTCAAACGCGCGGGCAAGCGCGGCGGCGGCGAATGGACGCGCGTCAGTTGGGACGAGGTGATGAACGACATCGCCGCGCGCATCCGCA
>JANMAD010000647.1:0-2145 GCA_031359515.1 Acidobacteriota bacterium
CGGGCACGCCGCGCACGCGGTCGTGCGTCGCGCCGTAACCGTCGAGCGCGATGTTGAGATAGAGATCGATCTCCGGGTTGCGCGCGAGGGCACGCTCAACCGTTTCGTAGACATGCGCTTTAATGAGCGCGTTGGTGGGGATAATGACGCGGCGCACGCCGTTGTGTCGGACGAAGAGATCAATGATGTCGTTCAGATCGCGGCGCAGGGTCGGCTCGCCGCCCGATAGCCATAGGTCTGTGATCGGCGGCATCGTGTGCGCGATGCGTTCGATCTGCGCGAAGGTCATGTCGCCGGGTTGGTTCAACTCCTGCCAGTAGAAGCAGGTCTCGCATTTGGCGTTACAGCGCGAGGTGACGAACAGGATGAGCGTGCCGAGCTGCTGTGCGCGCTCAGTTGAGCGCAGCAGTTGATAAAGTTGGGCGGCTTTGTTCGGCATGGTGCGGGAGGATGTTAACCGCAGTCTGACTTTGTGGCAATCGGCAGGCGCGGCGCTAGCACGACAGTCTCAGTCGGCGATTTCAATTCATAGACGCTGCCGCGCCAAGTGATGCGGCGTGAGAGACCGGCGGCGAGCGCGTTGTAGGTGTAGAGCGCGGACGTGAGCGGCCACAGGCACAGGTGCGCGAGCAACGTGCCGCCGGATGCGCGCACGCCATCGGCCGCGAGCGTTAACGCGACGGCGCGCAAACGCAGATAAGCCTTCGCCGCGCCGAGCAGAAAGATCGCGCCGACGAACGCGAGCGGCAACGCGAACGACGCGCCGTGCCACGCACGCCAGCAGATCAACGCGAGGCCGCCGAAAAACACGGGCACAAAGAGCAAGCCCGCCGCCAGCACGATGCCCCACAAGTGCGCGGCATAGACGCGCGTGATCTTCATCTGCCGCGTGGTGAATTCGAGCAACTCCGCGAACGTGCAATCTTCGTGCGCAGCGATCAGACATTGCGGCACGAAGCGGATGGATAAGTGCGCGCCTTTGAGCGCACGCATCATAGCGAAATCGTCCGAGAGCGCGCCGCGCCAGTGTGTTAGCACGTCGGCGCGGGCGAACGTCGTGCGGCGGATCGCGGTCGAACCGCCCCAGCAAAAATTTCGTCGCTCGTCGGGGCCGAGCGCGGAGGCGATGGAAGCGTTCCAGACGGCGCGCAGGTGTGAACTGAGTTTGCCCGTGAGGGGCACGAACCAGCGATAGCCGGTCGCCGCGCCCAAGTCTGCATCCGCGAGCGGGGCGACGAGCGCACGCAGCCAATCGCGGCGCGGGCGCGCATCGGTATCAACAAAGACGAAGACCTCGCTCGCCGCATCGCACGCGCCGACCGCCGCGCACAGATTATGCACCTTCTGCCCGCAATCGCTCGCTTGCCCCGCGACGATCACGCGCGTTGCGATTACGCCGTTCGTCATGTTGTTCTCTACCGCGCGTATTTCTTCAATGATAGCCAACGCCGGATCGTGCGCGTCGTCAGTCACGAACACGATCTCATAGCGGGGATAGGCTTGCGTGCAGAGCGCACGCAGGTTTTGGCGCAAGCCTTGATCAATGCCGCGACAAGGCACGATGACGGAAGCGAACGGCGCATACTCCGCTAGCGGTCGCGCCAACTCGCGGCGGAAGTAGGCGAGATAGATCAGCCCGCCGCGCAAGGAGACGAGACCTTGCCAGACAAGTAGGGCGGCGAAAAAGTAGAACAGCAGTGTGAGCATAAAAGACAAAACGGCGAAGAATTAACCACAAAGGCACAAAGGACACAAAGGACACAAAGAGCGCGCCGGCTGTTCTTTGTGTCCTTTGTGCCTTTGTGGTGAATCTCTTTATCGTAAGGCAACCGCGCTGCTGGCGGCGAGCGCCGTGAGCAGAGACTGTGCGGCGTGAATGAACGGTTGCGGGTAGATGCCGATGATGAGGATGCCGAGGGCGGAGGCGACGAGCGCGGTGCGGAGCGCGGGCGAGAGCGAGAGCGGGCGGTCGTCCGCCACTTGCTCGCCCAAGTACATCGCGGCGATGAAGCGCACGTAGTAGTAGAACGAGACGACCGTGTTGAGGATGGCCCAGACGGCGAGCCAGTAGTACCACGTCTTCCCTTCCGTCTGCCCGCGCTGCAAGAGGCCGCCGAAGAGAAAATACTTGCCGATGAAGCCGCC
>JANMAD010000674.1:0-2114 GCA_031359515.1 Acidobacteriota bacterium
GGCCAGCAGATTCTCGTCGGCATCGGGCGAAGGTGTGAGCAACAGATCGGCGATCTGATCCGTCAGCACGCGGTTGATCTCTTCGGGCATCGTGCGGTCGCGGCTGCGCAGGCCCGCTTCGACGTGCGCGACTTTGACGCCTAGTTTCGCGCACACGAGCGCGCACGCGAGCGTCGAGTTCACATCGCCGACGACGATGACCCAGTCGGGTTTTTCCTGTAGCACTACTGGCTCGAAGCGCAACATCACGTGGGCGGTCTGCGCGGCGTGCGAACCGGAGCCGACGCCGAGTTGTATGTCCGGCGCAGGCAAATTGAGATCGCGAAAGAAGGCGGCGGACATCTGCGCGTCGTAATGCTGGCCGGTGTGGACGAGGAGCGGCGCGAACTCGCGCGCACGCCCGCGCATGGCCGCGACAATCGGTGCGACCTTCATAAAATTCGGCCGCGCGCCAACGACATTGATGACTTTCAGCATGAATGAATTTGCGCAACCGCCGCGCGTACTACGAGCCACGCCGGTTACGGTCTGTGGACGCAGCTTAACGCACGCATGCCGACGCAGGCAAAACCAAGTCGCATGCGGTTACAAAATCGGAGAGGCGGCGGACATGATATCCGCCGCCTCTGCGTCTCAGTCTGCTAGCGGCCTCAGCGCACGACGATCTGGACGCTGTTGCTGCGTTGCCCGCCGACGATGACGGTTAACTCGACCATGCCCGCGCCGCGTAGTTGCGCGTCGAGGATGACGTTGATCTGATCCACGCCAACCATGCGTCCTTGCGCGCCCGCGTACTCGACCGGCAACCGGAACACATGCCCATCGCTCGTGCGCGCTTCGACCGCGACCGCTTCGGCGAGATTCGGCAGTGTCACGCCGCCGTCCAGTTGTATATCATTCGTCGGATCGGTATTGGGCGCGCCCGCGCTGAAGCCGGCGGCGAATAGTTGCAGGCGCGTGCGCTTGTCGCTGCCGAACGTTTCAGGCGTCGTCACATCGAAGACATAGGCGTTGCCCCGCACGGCGTTCATGACGAGACCGACGCCCGCGCCTGTGCCGCCCACGGTGAAAAGACCGGGCGCAATCGGCGCGATATTGATCATGCCGCGCGAGACGTAACCCTCTTGCGAGGTCACGATCAGCTCGTAGTCGCCTGCGGGCAGATCAGCCGGCACGCAGAAATTGATGCGCGCGGGCGAGACATACAGCAGGGGCGCGGCCCGGCCGGCGATGGTGACGCTTGCGCCCGCCAACTCGAACAGTGGCGTGCCCGGCGCGAGTTGGGCAACCGTGCTGGTCGTCATCGCGAGCGGGCTTTGCGTGGCGTCGCCCATGATTGTGCCGAGACTGAGCGGAGCCAGTGTCGGCGCGAGACTTGCGCCGGAGAGCGTAACGGCCTGCCCGATGATCGGCAGCGGGTCGCTGCTCGGCGCGTGGTTGCTGTCGCCGCCACCTGCCGGCGGGGTCTGCCCCGGTTGCAATAAGTTTTGTGCCTGCGCCAGCCGTGTAGCATCGATCTGCAAGCGACTGCGGGCAGAGGTTGCGTACTGCCGCGCAGCGAGCGATTGAGCGGCTCGCGCGAAGTAGAACGCAGTGCGGAGAGCGCGCTCGACCTGCGTGGCGGCGGCAACCCGATCACGCTCTCCGTCGAAGGCGTTGTAGGCCCGCACGATGTCCGCAGCCAGACCGTCCACCTGCGCCTCGGTCGGATTGGGCGCGGTGGCCAAGGTCACGGCCTTCGTGTAGGCGACGGCAACAAGCGTAGGCGAAACGAGCGGCACTGGTGTCGGCGTCGGCACCGGGGTGGGGGTTGGTGTCGGAATTGGAGTTGGAGTCGGGGTTGGTGTCGGAGTGGGTGTAGGCGTTGGCGTGGGCGTGGGCGTCGGTGTCGGAGTTGGTGTTGGTGTGGGATTTGGTTTTGGTGTGGGATTTGGTGTCGGGGTAGGAGTAGGAGTGGGGGTGGGGGTCGGTGTCGGTTGCGCGCTGCAACCATAAGCTTCGACCTCGACGATGCGGCTGCACAACCGGTCGGCCGAGTTATTCACCACCACGCGCAGTTTGTCGGTCATGAGCGGCGTCGCGAACAGCAAGTTCACTTGCACGTGGTTGTTGCC
>JANMAD010000048.1:0-12450 GCA_031359515.1 Acidobacteriota bacterium
TCAGCGCCGAGAATCGCCGCCATCGCGCCGACGCCCACCGGCACTCCCTCCTGCATGTAACGCCCGCGCGCACGCACCGTCCGCACGGCCGTGGCCAGAGTCATTGCACCGGCGGCAACTAACGCCGAGTATTCGCCTAGACTGTGCCCCGCGACGTAATCCGGCTGCGGCAACCCGGCGGACTCCATCGCGCGTAACGCTGCCACCGAAGCGGTCAAGATCGCCGGCTGCGTGTTCTCCGTCAACTGCAAATCTTCCGCCGGCCCCTCGAAACACAGATGCGACAACGCGAAACCTAGCGCCTCGTCCGCTTCGGCAAAGACTGCCCGCGCCGCCGGAAAACTTTCGGCCAACTCGCGCCCCATGCCAACCGCCTGCGAACCCTGTCCGGGAAAGATATATGCAATCATGGTTAGCTGTTAGCTGTTAGCTGTTAGCTATAAGCCAAAGGCTAAAAGCTAATCGCTAACAGCTTTTCTACCAGCGTATCAACACCGCGCCCCACGTGACGCCGCCGCCGAAGGAGGCAAGTAGAACTAAATCATCTTGCTTGATGCGCCCGGCCTCAAGACATTCGTCGAGGGCGATGGGGATCGAGGCGGACGAGGTGTTGCCGTGCATCGCGATGTTGGAATAGACGCGCTCGCTGTCAACTTTCAAATTATTCGCCACCGCATCCGTGATGCGTTGATTCGCTTGATGCGGGATGAACAGGTTCACGTCATTCGCGTTGTAGCCAACATCTTCCAACACCTCACGCGATACGTCGGCCATCGAGCGCACCGCTACTTTGAATAGCTCGTTGCCGCGCATCTTGTAAAAATGTGCGCCGGCAGTGATCGCTTCGGCGGTGGGGCCCATGCGCGTGCCGCCGCCCGGTGCGAAGAGTTGGTCTGTGTAACGCCCGTCCGAGCGTATGCGCGTGGCGAGGATGCCGCGCTCGCCTTCGACGGGGCCCAGCACAGCCGCGCCCGCGCCGTCGCCGAAGATGACGCAGGTCGAGCGATCCGTGTAATCAACATAACGAGTCAGCAGTTCCGCGCCGATGACGAGCGCGTAGCGTGTCTGCCCCGTTTTGATCATAGTGTTGGCGAGTGTCACGCCATAGAGAAAGCCGGAGCAAGCGGCGGCGAGGTCGAACGCGGCCGCCTTGTGCGCGCCCAACTCGGTCTGGATGATGCAGCCTGTCGAAGGCAATACCTGATCGGGCGTGACGGTGGCGCAGATGAGTAGATCGATCTCGGCCGGATCGATCTTGGCGCGCTCAATCGCTTGTTGCGCGGCACGGACAGCGAACATCGAAGTGTACTCGCCCTCGGCGGCCTTGTGCCGTTGCTTGATGCCGGTGCGCGACGTGATCCAGTCGTCCGACGTTTCCACCATCTTTTCCAGATCGGCGTTGGTCAACAAGCCCTCTGGATACGCCCGCCCCGTGCCCAAGATGCCCGCGTTCAAGTTCGCCATAATCAACCTCAGGATAAGTTCAAAGTTAAAGGTTCAAAGTTCAAGAAGTAAGAGTTGCTGCTGACCAAACCTTGAACATTGAACCTTGAACATTGAACCTTTAACTTTTATCCGGACTGCCTGCTAATTCAAACTCGCGCGCGTTCGTCTCGGCGATGCCACGCTGGATGCGCTCGCTCGCGCCGCGCTCGGAAAATTCTTTGACGTTGCGCACAGCGTTACGGATCGCGCGGGCGTTGGAACTGCCGTGCCCGACCACGACGATGCGCTGCACACCCAACAGCGGCGCGCCGCCGTACTCGGAATAGTCGAGCTTCTTCTTCAACCGCTGAAACGCCGGCCGCGCCAGCATCGCGCCAGCCTTGGTAATCGCCGATGCGCTCAGCTCGCGCCGGATCATCGAGAGGAAAGCGTCCTGCAAGCCTTCCGACAATTTGAGCATGACGTTGCCGGTGAAGCCATCCGTGATGATCACGTCAACCATGCCGGTGAACACGTCGCGCCCTTCGATGTTGCCGAAGAAATTCAGACTGCTCAGATCGCGCAGCAACGGGAACGCTTCCTTCGTCAACTCGTTCCCTTTCGCCTCTTCTTCGCCGATGCTCATCAACCCGACTGATGGGCGCGTCACCCCCAGCACGGTGCGCGCATAAGCGTCGCCCATGATCGCGAACTGCGCCATGTGCAGCGGCTTGCAATCAGAGTTCGCGCCCACGTCTAAGAGGAGTACAGGCTTGTTCGATTTGGTCGGGATGAGCGCGGCGAGCGCGGGGCGATCAACGCCGGGCAGCATGCCCAACACCATCTTCGCAGTCGCCATCGCCGCGCCCGTGTTGCCGGCGGAGACGAGACCGTCTGCCAGCCCGTCCGCCACGAGTTTCGCGCCGATGCGTAACGAGCTTTTGCGTTTGCGGCGGACGGAGGTGGCCACCGGATCGTCCATGCCGATCACTTCCGCCGCTTCGACAAACTCAATGCCGCGGTCGCCTTGTCTGCGCCAACCGCAACGACGCAACTCCGGCTCGACTAGCTCAGTCTGCCCGACAAGGATCACGCCAACGTCAAGGTCGCGCGCCGCCGCAAGCGCGCCGTCAATTTCCGGGTGCGGCGCGTTGTCGCTGCCCATCGCGTCAACGACGACCTTGCCGGTCAGTGGCCTGGCAATGTGCTTCATCTATTGGCGCAGACTCTTGCACGCAAATCAAAGCAACCGATTAAACTTCCTGCTCGACGCGCACCACTTCGCGCCCTTTGTAATGCCCGCACTTCGGACAGACGCGATGCGGCATGCGCGGCTCCTGACAGTTCGGGCAGAGCGTGGTCTGCGGCGCACGCAGCGCATCATGCGCCCGGCGTTTGCCCGTGCGCGCTTTGGAATGACGACGTTTCGGATTCGGCATGATTACTCCTAAAGAAGTGACGAGTGACCAGTGACGAGCAATAAACAAGTATCTTGACTCGTCACCTGTCACTCGTCACTCGTCACTGTTTTTATTCAACGCGGCAAGACCGGCCCAGCGCGGGTCGATCTCCTGCTGCTCGCACGCGCACTGCTGTTGATTCAAATTTCCTGCACATTGCGGGCACAGGCCCTTGCAATCTGCGCGACACAGGCTGCGCATCGGCAGTGATAGCAACACCTGCTCGCGCACCAACTCATCAAGGTCAAGACTCTGCCCGGCATAGACCGAAGTAGCCAAATCTTCCGCTTGCAACTCTGCATTGTTGCTCGCTTCATCCGTGCCCGCCGGATCGTAACTCACATCGAAGTCGGTCTTGACCGGAATGGCGAGCGGCACGAGACAACGATCACAAAACACTTCGACTTCCGTCGCAATCGTCCCTTGCGCGTGTACCCGTTGCCGCTTGCGGCTCAAACGACCGGTCACTTGCGCCGGCTGCAACAGACGCGCCCGCTCATCTTCCAGCGACAATTCCGCCGGGGCAAAGGTGTGCGCAAAAGCTTGGCTCTCTTCCGTCAGCCGCTCGATGTCGATCTGCATTACTCACACCCCACAGGAGCGTACAGCCAAAATCAAGCAGGCGCACGCAAAAGGGCAATTATAGCGGGCAAAACGCGCGTGTCAACGCGCGGCGGCTTTAACCGCCTTGCGCCTCTGTCCGCAACAGGGCCGCGAGCCGCACATCGCCGCCGGTCAGTAGTTGCCGCGCCTGCTCGCCCGCGCCAAAGAAAGAGTCACGCAGCGAGGCTTCAGTAAAGCGTGGTGCGCGGCGCGTACCGGCGTCTTGCGCCACACTCTGCGGGGCTAAAGCGCGTGCCTGGGCGAAAGCTTCGCGCGCACGACTCTGCTCGCCTGCGCCTCGCCGGATCAAGCCCAGTAAGTTGAACGCTTCCACGTAACGCTCGTCGAGCGCGAGCGCCTTGTTGACGTGCTGCGCGGCCAGACGCAAGTGCCCAAGTTGAAATGCGGCCAGCGCGACTACATAGTGCGCGTCGGCAACGTTGCGCGCCGCGAGCGCCTGCTTGAAGGCGACCAGCGCTTCACGCCAACGACCTTCATGTGCCAGCAATCGCCCGCGCGCGTAATGCAAAGCAAACGGTGCAGTAAGGCCGAGTCGCTCCGCCTCCGTCAGCAGAACTTGTGCGCCCGGCGCATCATGCTCATCACCGCGCGTGATGGCCAGCAGCAGACAGGTGACCGCACTGTTCGGCGCGGCCGCGAACGCGCGCTCAAGATAGCTGCGCGCAAGGCTTGTCTTGCCGGTGCTGAAAAACTGCCGCCCCAACAATCCATTCAGCGGCGCGTTCTTCGGCGCGAGCCCGGCCGCGCGCTCCAACAAACGCCAGCCGTCATCAATCTCTTTTTTATTGAACGCGGCGAAGCCTTCGTTGACGAGTCGCGCGAACTGTTGCGCCGCACGCCCCTTAAACCCCTGCATGATCTCCGCGCGCACTTCATCGCGCAGCTTCGCCTGTCGTTCGCCTTCCGCGACCCGCGCACAATTAACTTCCCAGAGCTTTTCCAACTCCTTGACATCAACCACGCCGGCCGCGCTCAGCATGCTGATCAAGGCTTCGAGCAACATGTGCTCGCGCGAGACAAGCTGCGCCTGCTGCGACAACAGTTCAGTGCTACGCTCAAGGTGGCCGATGAAGCGGGTCAGGTTGTTCTCCATCAACGACAGACGTTCAACCACCAACCCCTCTTGCTGCCCCACGGTCAGCGCATCTTCCTCAAACCGCAGCGCCGTCGGCTCAACCACCAACATCAGTCGCGTCCCGCACTCCGCGCACAACTCCTCGCCGAGCGGGTTAGCCGCCCGACAACGCTGACAACGAATCTGCTGGAAACTCTTCATGGAAAAACAAGTGACGAGTGTCAAGTGACGAGTGACGAGCTAAGACAAGTTCCTACATGTCACTCGTCACTTGTCACTGTAGTCATAGAATCCGCGCCCCGTCTTGCGTCCCAGCCAACCGGCGGCGACGTACTTTTTGAGCAACGGGCAAGGCCGATACTTCGGATCGCCCAGTTCTGTGTGCAGCACGTTCATGATCGCGAGACAGACATCGAGACCGATGAAATCCGCGAGCGTCAAAGGTCCCATCGGATGATTCATGCCGAGTTGCATGATGCCGTCAATCGCTTCGCGCGTGGCGACGCCTTCGTAGAGCGTGAAGATCGCTTCGTTGATCATCGGCATCAAGACGCGATTCGAGACGAAGCCGGGCGAGTCGTTGCATTCGACCGCGGTCTTGCCTAGTTGCGTGCAGAGCGCGTGCGTGCGCGCATAAGTCTCGTCCGATGTAGCGATGCCGCGTATGACTTCGACCAACTTCATCACCGGCACGGGGTTCATAAAGTGCATGCCGATAACTTTATCCGGTCTGCGCGTAGTCGCACCGAGTTGCGTGATCGAGATGGATGACGTATTGGAGGCGAGGATCGCGCTGGGCGCAGTAAGCTCATCAAGTGCGCGGAAGATGTCCGCTTTCACGTTGAGATTTTCCGTCACCGCTTCGATCACGAAACGCGCATCGCGGAGCGCGCTCATATCAGTGGTTGTTTGAATCCGGGTGATGATTGCGCGCTTCTCGTCCGCCGCGAGCCGCTCTTTATCAACGTCGCGTTGCAAGCTGCGGTCAATCGCTTTCATGCCGCGTTGCAAAAACTCTTCACCCACATCGCGCAGCACGACCGTGTAACCGGCCCGCGCGCACACTTGCGCGATGCCGTTGCCCATCGTCCCCGCCCCGATCACGCCGATCACGTCCGCCACTTGATTCCGTCCTCGTTAAATTTTACTCGCCACGCCAATCCTGCTGCGGTCTGACCGGCTCACGCTCGCGCGCCTGCGCATCTTGCCACCAAGGCTGCGGCGGCGGCTCGCTCAGCGCGGGCGCAGGCCTATATGCGCCATTGGTCTCGCCGGCAGTCTGAGCATAAAAACGCTTCCCCACATCGCCGAAAATAAACCAGAACGAATAGACAGCCACGGCCGTCCCGATGGGCATACTCATGGTCTCGAACACGGCCGCCACGATTGAAGCGGTGCGCGCCCACGACTTGCGCTTGAGCATGGCATAGCCCGCGATGAACGAAGGCAAGGTGAAGACGAGCGAATAGATCAGCAAGAACACGCCCATGAACATGAAGGGCGCGAACGGCGGCCCGCCTCGCGGTATGTTGGAAACGATGAAGAAGACAAAGGCCATCATGGCCAGCATCAACAACGCAGTAAACCCGCCATAAACGAGATGAAAGATGCCGAGCATCTTGTTGTGTTCCTGTGGGGTCATATTCGCTTCCGTCGGCGACTGTCGCCGCTGCCAGTCAACTTGCGCATGCCGGTAATGCTTAACGCTCGACTGCCATCGCCACAGCATTGCCGCCGCCGAGACACAACGCCGCCAGCCCGCGCCGCACGTTGCGCCGCTTCATTTCATAGAGCAGCGTCGTCAACACGCGTGCGCCGGATTGTCCGATGGCATGTCCGAGCGCGACCGCGCCGCCGTTCACGTTCACCTTCGCCGGATCGAGTTTCAACTCTCGCATGATCGCGATTGCCTGCACCGAGAAAGCTTCGTTCAACTCGATCAGGTCAACTTCGTTCAAAGACCAACCGGCCTTTTGCAAGACCCGCTTGATCGCCTCGACCGGGGCCATCATCACCAGTTCCGGCTGGATGCCCGAAGTCGCCTGCGCCGCGATGCGCGCGAGCGGCTCGATGCCGAGCGCACGTGCGCGCTCAAGCGAAGTCACGACCAATGCCGACGCGCCATCGTTCACGCCCGGCGCATTGCCCGCCGTCACCGTGCCGCCCTCTTTGAACGCGGGCTTCAGTTTTGCCAGCGCCGCTAGCGACGTGTCCTCGCGCACCGCTTCGTCTGTGTCAAAGATTATGGCTGCGCCTTTCCGTTGGGGAATCTCGACAGCCAGAATCTCGCCTTTGAACTTGCCCGCCTTGATCGCCGCCGCCGCTTTACGATGCGAGTTCAACGCATACTCATCCTGATCGGCGCGCGTAACGCCATAGCGCTCGGCTACGACCTCGCCCGTGTTCCCCATGTGATAATTTTCAAACGCGCACCATAGTCCGTCTTGGATCAACGAATCCACGAGCGTCGCGTTGCCCATGCGAAAGCCCTCACGCGCTTTCGGCAGCACATACGGCGCGTTCGACATGGACTCCATACCGCCCGCGACGACGATCTCCGCATCGCCAAGTTGTACGCCCTGCGCCGCCATCATCACGGCCTTCAGCCCTGAGCCGCAGACTTTATTGATCGTCACCGCCGACACGCCGAACGGAACATCGCCCTTCAAGGCCGCCTGTCGCGCGGGATTCTGTCCCAGCCCGGCTTGAAGCACGCAACCCATGATCACTTCGTCAACATCTTCGGGCCGCACACCCGCGCGTTTGACGCTTTCGCGCACAACCAACGCGCCCAAATCTGTCGCGGAAAAACTTTTCAACGCGCCTAAGAATTTTCCCGTCGGCGTCCGCGCCGCGCTGATGATAACCGCTTCCCTTGTCTCCGGCATGATAAACTCCTTAATAAAGCAGTGACGAGTGACAAGTGACGAGTGTTAAGCTCAACAAGCTTTGCTTGTTACTTGCCATTCGTCACTTGTTACTGTTGTTTCGATTATACGTTCGCACTAGGGGGTGTCAAGCAAGGGCAACTGCGCGCGGCGTGCGCGTTGAACGCGCGCCGTGTGAGTGTTAGACTCACAGCAGGTCAATCAACTCCAACATGCTTCCAAACACGACATGCAAGCACTGATACTCGCTGGCGGCAAAGGCACGCGCCTGCGCCCGTTGACGGTCTACACGCCGAAGCCGGTCGTGCCGATCTGCAATCGGCCTTTCTTGCTCTACCAGATCGACACACTACGTCGCGCCGGTATCACTAACATCACCCTTTCGCTCTCGTATCAGCCGTTCAAGATCGAGCAATTGCTCGGCGACGGTTCGGAGCATGGCGTCAAGATCAAGTACACGACCGAGCCGCAGCCGATGGGCACGGCCGGCGCGTACAAGTTTGCCGAAGAGTTGATCCGCAAGCGCACGGTCGTCTTCAACGGCGACATCCTGACCGACCTCGACTTGAGCGCCGTCATCAAGCAGCACGAAGAACGAAAAGCGGCGGCGACGATTGTGCTTGCGCCGGTTGAGAATCCGAGCGCGTACGGGCTGGTCGAGACTGAAGCGGACGGGCGCGTGCGGCAATTTTTGGAGAAGCCGAAGCCGGATGAGATCAGCGTCAATACGATCAACGCGGGCACGTACATCTTAGAGCCGCGTTTGCTCGATCTGATCCCGGCGGACGAGAATTATTCCTTTGAGTACGGACTATTTCCCGATCTGCTCAAACGCGGCGAGCCGTTCTTCGCGCACGTGCCCGACAAGTCGTATTGGATCGACATCGGCACGACCGAGCGCTATTTGCAAGTGCATCACGATCTGCTGGCCGACAAAGTCGGGCACGTGCGGCTCGTCGAGCGCCGCGGCGATTTCGATCTCGCCACCGCTGCCGAAGTTGATGATCGTTCGATGATCGCCGACGGCTGCATCATCAAACCCGGCGCGCAAATCATCAACTCGGTGCTGGGGCAAGGTTGCTACATAGATGAGCGCGCACGGATCGAGAACTCTATCGTCTGGGCGCACACGCGTATTTACGCCGACGCGCAGATCGAGTCCGCGATCATCGGGCGCGGCTGCCACATCGGGCGTGCCGCGCAGGTCGGGCGCGGCGCGGTGCTGGGCGACAAAACTTCCTTAACCGACTACACCAAGGCCGGTGGTCAACAATGAGCGTGCGTGTCGCCCTCGCCCCCATCCGCTTCGGCACGGATGGCTGGCGCGCCATCATTGCGCACGAATTCACGTTCGCCAATCTTGAGCGCGTCGCACAGGCTTACGCTGACTATCTAATTCAACAACAGGCCGACGAGCAGACCGGCGGCGCACGCAAGCATGCGCCGCAAGTCATTGTCGGTTACGACCGCCGTTTCCTCTCCGAACAATTCGCCGAACGTGTGGCGGAAGTGCTTGCGGGCAACCGTCTGGACGTACGTCTATTTGATGGCGACGTGCCGACACCGCTCGTCTCGTGGGCGGTGTGCGACCGCGCGGCGGCGGGCGGCGTAGTCATCACGGCGTCGCACAATCCCGCCGAGTTCAACGGCTTCAAGATCAAAGCGCCGTGGGGCGGCAGCGCGACGCCGGAAATGACCGTCGCGGTCGAGACGCTGGTTGACGCGCATCCTACACAACGTAGCGGACTCACAATTGAAACGCGCGGCGGCCTTGAATCATCCATCGCAAGTTACCGGGCGCAGATCGCGTCTTACCTCGATCTGGAGCGGTTAGGTGCGGTGGCTGCGCGGGTCGTCATCGATCCGATGCACGGCACGGGCGGCCGTTGGGTTGAAAGTTTTCTGCAAGGCGGCACGCTCGCGGTCGAGACGATTCGGGCCGAGCGGGATACGCGCTTCGGCGGTGTCAATCCTGAGCCGATTGATCAAAACCTCGCGCCGCTCAAGGCGCGCGTGCTTGCGTGGAGTGCGCTCGTCGGGCTGGCCACGGACGGCGACGCGGATCGCGTCGGCGCGGTCAACGAGTTGGGCGAGACGATGACGATGCACGAAGTAGTGCCGCTCATCTTGCTGCATCTCGTGCGGCAGCGCGGCATGAGCGGCGGCGTGGTGCGCACCTTCTCGCAGTCAGTGTTGACGAAACGCATCGCGGCCGCGCACGGTTTGCAGTTGCACGAAACGCCCATCGGTTTCAAGTACGTCGCCGACTTGATGCTACGCACAGACATTTTGATTGGCGCGGAGGAATCCGGCGGCATCGGCGTCAAAGGCCACATTCCTGAGCGCGATGGGATTCTTAATTCCCTGCTTTTCCTCGAAGCCATTATCAACACGGGGCGCACGCCATCCGAGTTGGTGGCAGAGATGCACCGCGAGTTCGGCGCGTTCTATTACGGCCGGCGCGACCTGCATCTCGGCGTCGCGCAAGGCTTGAACTTTGTCGGTCAACTCGCCGCCGCGCCGCCTGCCCAACTGGCCGATTACGCAGTGACAGGAGTGGAGAAGTTGGACGGCACGAAACTGATTTTCGCCGATGAATCGTGGCTGCTCTTCCGGCAATCGGGCACAGAACCGGTCTTGCGCGTTTACGCCGAAGCCACTTCAATCGAAAAGCGCAACGCGCTGCTCGCGCAAGGGGCACTGCTCGCGTCCACGCATGACTGAACTTGCCGAATTAACTTTCAACCGGATTATTTTTCTCAAACTTATTAGCTCAGCCGTCAACGCTTCTTCTACATGCCCGAACTGCCAGAAGTCGAACTCGTCGCCCGCTCGCTTGATCGGCTCGTCAGTGGTCAAGTCATCATCGCCGCGAAATTGCGGCAAGCGGACATCGCGCCGGATTCCACGCCACAATCATTCGCCCGCCGTCTGCGCGGCCGGCGCATCGAGCGCGTCGGGCGACGCGGCAAGCTGATCGTGTTTGAATTAGAGCGCGGGCTGGTGCTGTTGACGCACCTGCGCATGACGGGACGTTTTCTACTGCTCCCGGTTGAAGCGCCGTTGCCGAAACACACGCACGCGATCTTTTATTTGGCCGACGAGCGCCGGCTGGTCTTTTCCGATCAGCGTCGTTTCGGGCGCATGCGTTTGCTGCGCGCAGAGGAGATGCCGCACCTGAAACAGATTCGTGCGCTTGCGCCCGAGCCGTTCGCCGCTGAGTTCACGCCCGCGTATCTACGCGCTGTTTTCGCGCGCACACGGCGCGCGTTGAAAGAGGTGCTGCTCGATCAGACGAAGGTGACCGGTCTCGGCAACATCTACGCAGCCGAAGCGATGTTTCTCGCGGGCATCAATCCGCAGACTGTCGCGGCCAACCTCTCGCCGCGTCGGCTGCCGCGTCTGCATCGCGCCATCATCGCCGTGCTGCATGAATCAATCGCGCACGGCTCGACGCTCAACGTCGATCCGGAGGACATCGAAGGCAGCTATTATGACGGCGGCTATCAAGGCCGTTGGCGCGTCTATGATCGCGCGGGCGAGCCGTGCGGCAAATGCAAGACGCGTATCCGGCGCATCGTACAAGCCAATCGCTCGACCTACTTTTGCCCAAGATGTCAGCGCAGATGATAGCCTTGTCGGCAGCACGTCAAGCATTCATCCCACGCAACTATTTCGCAGAACGACCTGCGCCAAGCCATAACAATGCGCCCGCTTTCTTGCGGGCGCGCTTAGAGGTTTTGCAGGATGAAGTCTGTCATCATCTGGCGCATGTGTTTGACGAGCAGCGGCTCGGTGACGCCGTGCCGCGATTTCGGGTAGAGCATGAGTTGGAACGGCTTGTTCGCCTTCTGTAACTCGTAGGCGAACTGGATGGTGTTCTGCACATGCACGTTGTCATCCATCGCGCCGTGGATGAGCAGCAATTTGCCGTGCAGGTCTTTCGCGGCGTTGCGCGGCGCAGCTTTCTGATAGCCTTCCGGGTTGTGCTGCGGCGTGCCCATGTAACGTTCCGTGTAGATCGAATCGTAGTCGTGCCAGTCGCTCACCGTGCCGCCGGCGATGCCGAGTTTGTATGACTGACTATGAGTCAGCGCGTAGGAAGTCATAAACCCGCCGTAGCTCCAGCCCCACATCCCTATGCGTGTGCCGTCAACGTAAGGCTGGCTCTTGAGCCACGTCAGCCCGTCTTCGAGGTCGCGCAATTCCAGTTCGCCAAAATTCTTGTAAAGCGGCCAAGTGGCTTCAACGCCTTTGTTCGACGCCGTGCGATTGTCGCAGACCCAGATGATATAGCCCTGCTGCGCGAGCAGTTGATGCCACATGTATGTCTGCCCGCCCCAACCGTTGCGCACCTGCGGCGCTTGCGGCCCCGAATAGGTGAACTCGAAGACCGGGTACTTCTTCGCGGGATCGAAATCAGGCGGCTTGATCATCATCGCTTCCATCGTGAAGCCATCGCGCGTCTTCACCTGCACGAACTCTGGTCTGCCCAACTTGTATTGCGCGAGCGCAGCGGCTTTGTTCTCGTCAAGCACACGCGCGAGCGTGCCGTCCGCGTTGAAGAGCCGTACTTGTGCGGGCGTGTTGATGTCGCTCCAAGTATCTACGTAGTGCGTGCCCGTCGCGTTGAAGCTGACACGGTGGCTGCCCTCCGTCTGTGTCAAGCGCGTCATGCCTGTGCCGTCGAGTTTGATCCGGTAAGCGTGATTGGCGATAGGACTATGCTCCATGCCGGTAAAATAAATCAGCCCCTTCGCATCATCCACCGCGTCAATCGCGCGCACGTCCCAATGCCCATCCGTGACTTGCTGCAACAGTTTGCCATCGGCGGCGAAATGATAGATGTGCTTGAAGCCGCTGCGGTCGCTGAGCCAGAGAAACGAGCCGTCCGGCAGCCAGCGCGGATTGTCGTCCGTGACCTCTACCCACGCGCGCGACGTTTCGTGCAGCACGTTGGTTGACTTGCCATCGGTTG
>JANMAD010000053.1:0-12741 GCA_031359515.1 Acidobacteriota bacterium
GAGTCGGGACTACCAAATAGTCCACACTGGCGCGATCAACTCGCCGACTGGCGCGCCGTCACACCGCACGCTTTTCCGTTTAGCAAACAAGCCGTCGCCGCCGCGACGCAGACGACGCTCACGTTGCAGCCCGCACCTTGAAATTCAACGCGGCCGTCAAAGCGCCCGTGAGTTGCGCCGAGTGCCATAACAAATAAGGTGCTGGCGTAAGCGTCCTGCTTGCCCGCACAGCGCGTGGGCGCAATCTCTCCGCCCGCTCAAGCATTTTTATCTTGCCGCCGCTCGCTTCGGGCGGCGCTTGAGCAGGTATAGCTACAACATGACTCAAACAGAATTGCCCACGCGATTGCGTCTGTTCTGCGCCGTCGAGTTGTCAGCGGCAGCGCGCACCTGCGCGCTTGCACACGTCGCGCACCTTGCACGCCTGCGCGCGGGCGCGCCTCATGTCAACGCAACGTGGGAGCGCGTCGAGAAGTTACATCTGACATTGAAGTTTTTAGGCGCGACGGCAGCAGAGCGCGTGCCCGCACTGCTAGAGGCAGCGGCGCAGGCAGCAGCGCGTGTATCCCCATGCGAGTTGACACTTGCGGGCACGGGCGTGTTCCCCGTCGGGCGCAACCCGCGCGTGCTATGGCTCGGCGTGCAAGACCCGACCGGGCAACTCGCCCTGTTGCAACAGCGACTCGAAACCACCTGCGCGGCCGTCGGCTTCGCACGAGACGCGCGCCCCTTTCACGCCCACGTCACGCTCGCGCGCCTACGCACCGTTGACGCCGCCGCACGCACGCTTGCCCGGCAACACAGCCTACTCAAATTCGAGCCTGTGCCCTTCCCGCTCAACGAGCTCGTCGTCATGCGCAGCGACCTCGGTCCCGGCGGCTCGCAATACACGCCGCTCTCGCGCCACCTGCTTAGCAATTGAGGGAATGGCAGATCGAATCAGAACGGATGAGGATGTATTGCAGCACCTTTGCGCCGGTCTTGTTCTTCAAAGATGTTGCCAGCGGCGTGACTATATGTGAAACCATTGCCGATATAGTTGCGACAACTATGGGTCAGACATAGGCACGCTTCTTAAGAACGTTCTACGTATCTGCGCCTAACGTTTGAGTTCAGCCGCGTGTGCCGGACGTAGGCCGGCGCACGTCGGCTGGAGCGAAGGGGTTAGGCCGCAGAGCGGCCGCCGAGGAGCGTGGGCGCGTTTCATTGCCCGGCAGGTGGTTGCCACAATTCGACCTTGTTGCCCTCAGGATCGATGACCCAGGCAAACTTGCCGTACTCAGAGTCATCGATCTTGTCGAGGACGTTGCAGCCTTCCGCTTTGAGCGCCGCGACCAGAGCGTGCAGGTCTTCAACGCGGTAGTTGACCATGAACGAGGCTTTGCTTGGAGCAAACTGGTCGCCTTCCTCTGGCCCAACGGACCAGACGGTCGTTCCACCTGTGGGCTTGCCATCCGAGTCGGCCCAGGTGAACGCGGTACCGCCCCACTCCTGGACATCGATGCCGAGATGACGCTTGTACCAAGCCTGCAGCGCAGGTGCGTCCTTTGCCTTGAAGAAGATGCCGCCGATGCCAGTGACTCGCTTCATGTGATCCTCCGATGTGTGGTGTTTGGGGTGGCGTTTGCCCTGCGGCCTAACGACGGGGATAACCGGCGCGCTATTAACCTGGAATTTGCGAGACCGCCTAATTGCGCGGCCGGTTCATCCCCTTGTTATGCAACTTCCGCCATTCAACTGCACTGTTAGTTACGACCAGCGTTGCTCTAGCGTCAAGCTGAATCTTAGAAGTTTGTGGTTTCCTCCTCGGCGACAAGGAAGAGCGGTTTCCCTCCGCTGGAGATCGAAACCGCATGCGCTACCGCCTCCTGCGCGCTCGCCGAGGATGCGCACGCTTGGAGCGCGTCAAGAGATGGAAAGTGAAGTTCGGCCATACGGTAGAAAGGAGGCGCGCTCCCGTCAGCCGTTCCGATTATCTTCGTCGCCACGAACTTGGTAATGCCCTTCATGGTGTTTTCGTTCACCATCGGCACATGATCTTCCGTGTAGGCACGCTCGAAAACATTCACGTCTTGCGGGTATGGGTAAAGAACCACTAATTTCGCACCAGCCATATATCCTCCGTGTGTAGAAACTCGATTGCAAAGCGCAGCCGAGAGATGAAAGAGCAAGGCGCTTCTACGTTAAATTTGATAATAAGTCAAAGGGTTGAGGAAACAGGAGTGGTTTTGCCGCCGCTCAACAACCTGTTGCCTAACGCCCGGCATCAGCGGCGAGCGCCCGTTCAACTATGCATGAAGGCAGCGCTGTGGCGCGAGTCTGCTGCATGCCGTTCCTATGCGGGATCACTGGGTGTCCCATTCCGTGGTGCGGGTATGCCTACACCGAACGCTCTGCTTGTATCACGACCTGTTGGGCGGCGGCTCAGCGCCGAGATACCGCCCGCGCCCGACGCCTTCAATCGTGTGGGCCGACAAGGATGCCGCTCCCCCAGAACACCCGCAACGGCCCCGCCTTCGGATGCTCGCGCCTGAGGGAGCGCCTTCCATGCCCCAGCGCATTTAGGCTCATCTCATCCAGAGAAGTCCCCCGCTGAACCAAGCTCTCGGCTTCGGCCTCCGTAATTGGCAGGAGCGTCCAATACTGCGGATCATTACCATCCTCCCAGTCAATCATCTCAGTGAAGATCGAGACGTACCGCTGACCACAGCGGGGGCAGGCGAGGATCGCGACAATGAAATGGGAGTCATCAATCAGCTCTTTCAGACGAGTGAGGCCGTCGCGAGCCCCCCACGCCGAGCGCGCGTCAGCGGGCCAGCAAAAGTCACAACCGAACTCCTGTGTCTGCATACGCTCTACCTCGCCAGCCTCGTCCGCCAGTGTTTTCAACCAGCCACCCAACGCTCCGCTTCAGCCGCCGCCCGCGAGCAGCATTAGACCTGAGCGCGAGGAAGCTTGATGAGAACGATGCTATCGGGCGGTCGGCTGCAAGCGTTTGTTGGGCGGCGTCACACGCGCTGAACAGCCTCCGGATGATCTAGCGAGGCGCGTTTGATTTTCGATATCTGGAGCTCGGGGTGCCACTTCAACACAAGCGCCCGAAGCAGTTCCTCGTCAGCGGCTGAGATTCGATGCCCGAGGACAAGCTCCTTGAGCTTCACAGGCACGAAGTTTTTCGATGTGAACACGCGAACCTCTTGCTCGTGCGCCCACGGCAATTGTTTCTGCGTCAAGATCTCCAATGCAACTTGGTCAGGAGACTGTCTAACCTGCTGGAGCCCAATGTGAACTCCGCTGTCGTATCTGACAGAGCGAACTTCCATGTTATGCCCTCTCGGCCTCGGTGTCGGAAGCTGCACACCGAATGCCACGCCGGTATGCCCGCCTGCGTAGTAGGACCATAACAAGGTGCTATCACTCCTCTCGCTAAGGGAGCAGATGTTCCGCCTCAACTTACTATTATAGAGCGCCTTCCGATACGCCTTGGAGACCATTTTCCCGAAATAATAATATCGCCCCTCCATCGGATCATTGAGAGATTCAAAGGGAGTGGCAAACAGTCTCGAGTTTATGATGATGTCGAGGACGAACTTCCAGTTGTCAAGAGACCTTATCTTGTAGAATGTCTGATTAGTCATCAAGCCTCCTAGCGACGTAACGTCCGCCTGTTGTCAGTGCTATTCTGTTTTCCTTCGCCGCCGGCATCATCTCAAAGCCGCCCAACGCTTAATAGACCGCCAAGTGCGGTGTCTGTCGACTATGGTCGACTTTTACCGCTAGTGGCGGTCTAGCACGACGACAGCCGATAATTATCGCGCGCCGTTGTCTAAGCCAATTTGGGGCAGGCTTACGTCGGCAGTTGGCGCGGGCGCGGCGGTTGTTCGGGTTGCGTTGCGCGTTGCTCGCCGGCTTCGGTGAACATCTCTTTGATCATGCCGACGCTGGAGAGCATCGTCGAGGTCTCGACCGGCATGAAGATGACCTTCGAGTTGTTGCCGCGCACCATCTCTTTCAAACTTTCGATGTAGCGTTGCGTGATCAGATACTGCGCCGGGTTGCCGTGGCCGAGCATGGCTTGAGCGATGCGCGCGATGGCTTCGGCTTCGGCGGCAGCGTTGCGCAGACGGGCCTGCGCCGCGCCATCGGCTTGTAGAATTGCCGACTCCTTTTCGCCTTCGGCGCGGGTGACGGCGGCCTGCTTCTCGCCTTCAGCGCGCGTGATGGCGGCTTGGCGGTCGCCATCGGCTTGCAAGACGAGCGCGCGGCGGTTGCGCTCGGCGGTCATCTGCTTCTCCATCGTGATGCGCACGTCTTCGGGCGGGTTGATGTTCTTTACGTCCACGCGCGTCACCTTTACGCCCCACTTGTCGGTCGCTTCGTCGAGGATGATGCGCAGCTTGGCGTTGATCTGATCGCGTTGCGAGAGCGTGTGATCCAAATCCATGTCGCCCATCACGGCGCGCATGCCGGTGATGGTCAATTGGACGAGACCGCCGACGAGATCATTCATCTCATAGACGGCCTTGATCGGATCGGTGATCTGCCAGTAGACGACCGAGTCCACGTGGATCGTCACGTTGTCGCGCGTGATGACGGGCTGCGGCGGCAAATCTAAAAACTGTTCGCGCAGATCAATTGAAGTGAGACCGGGGCGCACGCTTGTCCAGTTGACCGCGCGCGGGTTCTCGAAGAACGGGATGATCATGTTCAGACCGCTGTTCGCCAAACGGTCGAAGCGGCCGAACCGTTCGATCACCAGCACGGTCGCCTGCGGCACGATCTTGATCGTCTTCAACGCGACGACGAGCAGACCGACGGTCACGATTAGAATGAATACCAAGAAGACAGCTTCCATTGTTAACCTCCGATGTTAAAAGAGGACGGGCCGACGCACAGGCATCATGCGTTTAGTGGCGCAACTATAACGGATCGCGCCCGCCGGTTGAAAGCACAAGCGCGGGTGGTGGTTGCCAACCGCCAAGCGCCGCTTCGACGATGCGCGCCGCCGCCAGCACTTCCGCCTCCGCGCGCGGTCGCCCGACAATCTGCACGCCAATCGGCAAACCTTCAGGTGAACGACCGGCCGGCACGGCAACGGCTGGCAACCCGTACACGTTGAACGTCTGCGCGTAACTGAACGCACGCCAGAGGCTCGCGTCCACATCGCCAACCGACACTCTCCGCGCATCATGTGCGAAGGCGGGCGCAGCGCCGATGGGCGCGACGATGAGCGGCGTCGTCTCCATCCATGTGAGCAATTCCGCGCGCAGTCTGTCGCGCAAAAACCACGCGGCGAAATATTCATCGAGCGTCTGCGCTGCCCGTTCATGGCCGCGCTGCAACATGCCTTGCGCCGAGGGGCCGGCCCACGTCTCGCGCCCTGCGTATAACTCGCACATCTGTCGTTGCACCGCACGCGCGAATAGTGGCAGCCATAACTCCGCACCGCGCGCGACATGCGGCGGCCGTTCCGCCGTCGGCACAAGTCCCGCTGTGCCCAAACTGCCGGCTGCCGCTTCGACCGCACACTTCGTCTCCAACGTCACCGGCGCAATGCCGTCGTCCGTGTACCACGCGACGCGATGCCCGCGCAGATCGATCTGCGTCCGCGCGCTGCCACACTGATCGGCAGCTAACGGCTCGTCATTGGCCAGCACATCGAACAGCAGCGCGAGATCGTCAATGCAACGCGCCATCGGGCCGAACGTCTCATGCACCGCGAACGGCCCTTCGGCGGGCGGGAAGTGGCCCGCGTTCGGCACACGCCCAATGGTCGGCAGCAACCCGACAATGCCGCAGAGATGCGCGGGGATGCGGATCGAGCCGGCCAGATCGCTGCCTATATCTGCCGGCGAGAGACACGCACTGATCGCCGCGGCCGCGCCGCCGCTCGACCCGCCCGGTGTGCGCGCAAGATCTTGCGGATTGTTCGTCCGCCCGAAGAGCGGATTTGCGGATTCATAATCGAGCGCCAACTCGCAGACGTTCGTCTTGCCCAAAATGATCGCGCCGGCTGCACGCAGACGGGCCACGGCCGGCGCGTCTGTCGCCGGCACATAGTCGGCGCGCAGCCGCGAGCCGCTCGTCGTCAACAGACCGCGCGTGGCAATCGTATCCTTGATCGTCAGCGGCAGACCGCACAGCGCCCCCGCAACTTCGCCGCGCCTGATCAGCCCCTCGGCCGCACGCGCCTGCGCCAATGCATCGGGCGCGAACGTGACGATGGCATTCAGCTTCGCGTTCAACTCATCGGAGCGACGCAAGTGCGCGGCCACAACTTCAACCGGCGAGACCTCACGCGTGTGCATGAGTGCAAGCAAGCGTGTCGCCGATAAGTGTGTGAGTTTGTCCGACAGCTTATCGCCCCTCTCGCTCACTACTCATTGGTGCTAAGCAACAGTTGAATGAATTTGCGTGCTGCCATGCCCAGCGTGCGGTCGCTGCGATGGATGACGCCGACCGAGCGCGTCCATTCCGGTTCGGCCAGCGCGACGACGGCGAGTTGCCCCGTGCGTTGTTCATCAATCACACTCGGGCGCGGCACGATGGCCACACCGAAGCCGACTTCGACCGCGCGCTTGATCGTCTCGATGTTGTCGAACTCGGCGACGCGGCGGACGGCAACGCCGTGTGCGCGCAGGATACGGTCGGTCGCCTGCCGCGTCGGGATGTCGCGCTCGAACAACACGAAGTCCAAGCCGTTCAATTCACTCGCGCTTATCTTCTTTTGTTTCGCCAGCGGATGTTTGGGCGGACAGATCAGCACGAGCCGGTCGCCCTTGAGGGCTACCACTTTCAAGCCGCTCTTCTTCTTCGGGTACGCGACAACGCCAAGTTCGACCGTGCCGTTCAGCACGTCGCGCACGATGCTGGTCGTGCGGCTGTACTCAAGATCGATCTTGGCTTCCGGGTACAATTCCATGAAGCGGCGGATCGCGGGTGGCAACTCGTGCAAGCCGATGCTATAGACGGTGGCGACATGCACGTTGCCGCTGACCGTGCCGGTCTGCGTCCGCATGCGCTCTTCCAGACGCATATACGCGGCCACCACGTTGCGGCTCTCCTGATAGAACGCTTCGCCGTCTATCGTCAAACGCACCTCGCGCCGTCCGCGCACGCGCTCCAACAGCTTGCGCTTGAATTTAGTTTCCAGCCCGCGCACCTGTTGACTGACCGCCGACTGCGTCACGTAATTCGCCTCGGCGGCGCGCGAAAAGCTTTTCGTGTCCACAAGGTCACAGAAGATTTTTAGTGTTTCGATCTGCACACGCGGATTATAAGTTTGGCAGGACGCAGCGCGCTAGTTAATTCATTTTACCGCGCCGCGCAAAGGGACTAAACTTGCGCTGCAAACTGAAGCGCAGCCCATTGAAATGGCACACAGAGCGGAAAAGATTCATCCACGAATGCACACGACCCGACACGAACCGGTGGGTGGTTTGCTTAGTGCCGCTTCGTGTGGGTTCGTGGTTTATTACTCTGTTACTTCTAAAGATGAGCCGCGCGCATATTTCGCGGATGATTGCTTTTCCGGCCGCGCGCCTTATAATCGTGGGCGTTCCACTGCAAGCTGTATCGTCCGCCGCACCTGAGCGCGCATGCAGGCCTTTGATTATGGCCGCCGCGCACCGTGCGGCCGTTGGCGAAGGAGGGTCTTTCCTGAGATGGCTGTCCGTTTGAGTCGCAACTTTCTGCTGCGCAAGCTGCATCAACTGTCGGGCATCGTGCCGCTCGGCCTCTTCTTGCTGGAACATTTCTACACCAACTCGAAGGCGCTCGACGCGCAGCAAGGGCAGCCGAATTTCAACGCCGCCGTGGGCGACTTGCAGTCGATCCCGTACATCATCTTCGTCGAGATCGGCGGCATCTTCATCCCGCTCCTCTACCATGCGCTCTACGGCCTCTTCATCACGATCCAGTGGCGACCGAACAATTTGCACTACCCGTATCCGCGCAACTGGTTCTATACCATTCAGCGCGTCACCGGCATCATACTCTTCTTCTTCATCACCTTTCACGTGCTCAACTTTCGCTTCGGGCTGATACCGGGACTTAACACCAGATCGGTCGCGACACACGCGAGCGAAGCGTTCCAGATCGTGCAAGCAGAGTTCAGCATTTGGTGGGTGCAGATCATTTACGTCGTCGGCATCACGGCGACCGTGTGGCACTTCGCCAACGGACTGTGGCTGTTCGCGGTGGATTGGGGCATCGTGATCGGCGAGCGGGCGCAACGCATGATGGGTTATGCGTGCATCGCGTTCGGCGTCTTTCTGCTCGCCGTCGGCATCAACGCGATGATGGCGTTCATCTGGAAGGGCGGTTTGCTGGGAGGCATTATTTACTGAGATGGGCGAAGTTCGCACCAACACGCTGCTGATCAATGCGATTGACGAAGGCCTCGCACGGCGCGGTCAACTCGCAGCCGATCAGATTCGCAAATACGAAGCCGACGCGATGGTTGACACCGGCGCGGTGCGCAGCGTACTCCCTCCGCACGTAGTCCAAAAACTTGGGCTGGCCATTCGCGGGCAGCGGGTCGTCGAATATGCTGACGGCCGGAAAGAGTCGGTCGGCGTAACCGAGCCGGTCATCTTCGACATCTATGGTCGCGACACGATGGAAGAAGCGCTCGTGCTTGGCGACGAAGTGCTGATCGGTCAGACGGTGCTGGAAAAGTTGGACTTGTTGGTGGACTGTGCCACACAAAAACTCGTGCCGAATCCGGCACATCCCGATCAACCTGTGACGAAAGTTAAGTGAGGAGACGTTGCTAGATGGCGACACCGGGCAAAGATTTGAAGATCGCGATTGTCGGCGGCGGACTGGCGGGGCTGGCCGCCGCGATGCGGATCGCTGAGGCGGGCCATGCGGTCGATCTGTTCTCGGTCGTGCCGGTCAAACGCTCGCACTCGGTCTGCGCGCAGGGCGGGATCAATGGCGCGGTCAACACCAAAGGCGAAGGCGACTCGCCGTGGAAGCACCTTGACGACACGGTCTATGGCGGCGACTTCCTCGCCAATCAACCGCCCGTCAAAGCGATGTGCGAGATGGCCCCGTCGATCATCTATCTGTTCGACCGCATGGGCGTGCCCTTCTCGCGCACGAGCGAGGGCTTGCTCGACTTCCGCCGCTTCGGCGGCACGCTGCACCACCGCACCGCGTTCGCGGGCGCGTCCACCGGCCAACAACTGCTCTACGCATTGGACGAACAGGTGCGGCGCTTTGAAGCGGCCGGTAAGATCAAGAAGTACGAGCATTGGGAGATGATGTCGCTCGTGCAGGATGATCACGGCGTCGTGCGCGGACTCGTCGCGTTGGAGCGCGCGACACTTGAGTTGAAAGTCTTCCCGGCCGATGCGGTCATCATGGCGACGGGTGGGCCCGGTCTCATCTTCGGCAAGTCCACCAACTCGATGGTCTGCACGGGCAGCGCGGTCTCCGCCTGTTATCAACAGGGCGCGCGTTATGCTAACGGCGAGTTTATTCAAGTCCATCCGACCTCGATCCCCGGCGAAGACAAACTGCGTTTGATGTCCGAATCGGCGCGCGGCGAGGGCGGGCGCGTGTGGGTGCCGAAGGCGAAGAACGACAAGCGCGGGCCGTCGGCGATACCGGAGAACGAGCGTTGGTATTTTCTCGAAGAGAAATATCCGGCTTACGGCAATCTCGTGCCGCGCGACATCGCGACACGCGAAATCTTCCAAGTGTGTCTCGACGGCCACGGCGTCGCGGGTGAGAATCAAGTCTTCCTCGATCTAACGCACATCCCGGCCGAGACGCTCGACCGCAAGCTCGGCGCGATTCTTGAAATCTACGAGATGTTTGTCGGCGACGATCCGCGCCACGTGCCGATGCGAATTTTCCCCGGCGTGCATTATTCGATGGGTGGGCTGTGGGTTGACTTCGAGCAACGCACGAACGTGCCCGGCTTGTTGGCCGCGGGCGAGTGCGATTATTCGATTCACGGCGCGAACCGGCTGGGCGCGAACTCGCTCCTCTCGTGTGTCTATGGCGGCTTCATCGCCGCGCCGGCCGCGATTGAATATGCAAAGAACGTGCAGCGCAACGGCGCGGACGGTTCGCGCGTGTACGATGCGGAGTTGCAGCGACAGCAGGAGATCAACGCGGGGTTGTTGAAGCAATCGGGCGGCGAGAATCAGTACGTGATCCACGAAGAGATGGGCAAGTGGATGACAGACAATGTGACCGTCGTGCGTTACAACGACCGGCTGAAGACGACGGATGAGAAGTTGCTTGAGTTGCTTGAACGCTATCAACGCATCTCGATCAACGACTCGAACATGTGGGCCACGCACGCGCTGCCGCACGCGCGCCAACTGCACAACATGCTGCACCTCGCGCGCGTCATCACGCTCGGCGCGTTGAACCGTGACGAGTCGCGCGGCGCACATTACAAGCCTGACTTTCCCAATCGTGACGACGCGCGGTTTATGCAGACAACTATCGCCGAGTTCTCCGGCGAAGGGCCGGTCTTCTCCTGGGAAGCGGTGGACGTGGGGCTGATCGAGCCGCGCAAACGCGATTACAGTAAGGGTACGGAAAAGAAGACGGAGGCGGCTGCGGCCGGCGCGCAAACGTCTGCGCTGCCCGCTAAAGACGGCGCGCCGCAAGTGCCGGAGTCAGGCTCGGACTTGAAGCCGCGTGATCTGTCGGGGCCGACGGTGTGGAATCAGAACAAAGAGCAGGTGCGCGACGTGAATCACGGCGAAGCGGAGACGCGGCGCGAGCAGGGCAAGTCAATTGCAGACGCGGGGGGTAAGTCAGACAAACTATGAGCGCACAAGCGAACGGACACACGCAGCAACAGACGCGACGACCGCCGACAGAATTCGTCGAACTGCGCATCAAGCGGCGCGATAACCCCGACGCGCCCGCGCGCTGGGAAGAGTTTCGCATTCCCTATCGCGCGAACCTAAACATCATCTCGTGCCTGATGGAGATTCGGAAGAACCCGGTCACGAAAGACGGCACTAGCACTACACCCGTCGTCTGGGACATGAACTGTCTGGAACAGGTCTGCGGCACCTGCACGATGATCATCAACGGCAAGGTGCGGCAATCATGTTCCGCGCTCGTCGATCAACTCGACCAGCCGATCACGCTTGAGCCGATGTCGAAGTTTCCGAACGTGCGCGACCTCGCCGTTGACCGCTCGCAGATGTTCGACCACTTGAAGCGCGTGCATGCGTGGATCGAGCTTGACGGCTCACATGATCTGGGGCCGGGGCCGCGCATGTCGCAGGCCGAAGTGTCCGAGCGTTACGCCTACTCGCGCTGCATGACCTGTGGCTGTTGTCTCGAAGCTTGCCCGCAATACGACGGCGACAACTACATCGGCCCGCAAGCCATCGCGCAGGTGCGGCTCTTCAACATGCACCCGTCGGGCAAGATGACGCGCGACGAACGGCTCGAAGGCATCATGGGCGACGACGGCATCACCAACTGCGGCAACGCGCAGAACTGCGTCCGCGTCTGCCCGATGTCCATCCCCTTGACCAAAGCCATCTACGAAGAGAACCGCGAGACCATCGTCCACGGACTCTTCGGCTGGCTCAAACGCTAGATTGATCTTTGCTCTCGCAACAAGTCGTCGCTCCTTGCTCTGAGCAATGACCTTTTAGGCATAAATGATCGCAAGTAGATATCCTTGCTGTTATAATGCGCCCATGAGTGCAAACCAAGAAGATATGATTCTAGGGGTGCCGCGTCGCCCGCGCATCGGCGACGCTTCAGCCAGCGCAATTCTTGGAGCTATTGCGCTCGGACTTCTGACAGGCGGCTTGGGGGGAGTGCTTCTTGGTGGCGTAGCCGGGGGTGCTTTAGCCAGTCAGCGGCAACCGCTTGAAATGGCGATTCGTGAGCATTTCAAAAATTGCGGACTAGAGGTGGTCTTCTTCTATCCTGCTCCCAGAGCCGTTAAAGTAATCTTCCGCAATGGTGCGAATGCTTACTGGACGGTTGAAAGCGTTATGCCAGATCACCTGCAACTTTCAGCAGAAGATACTGCTGATTGGCTTTACGGCGACCTCATTGCCGTCGAACTACCCAAAGTTCTACGTAGATTAAAGCGCGCCAGCTAAATGACCCTCGACGAAGCAATTGGACAATTAGAAAAGCTCGTTGCAGAGATCAGGCGAGTCTCATTCGCCGATGATAAAACCACCCTCGGCAATGCACTAGCATTAGCTCAAGAAGAACGCGCGATCAATGCAGGCGTGAGCGAATTCAATGTAATCGTCTTCGGTGACCTCAACGATTTCAAGCATCTCAACGACATTCACGGACACGACGCCGGGGATGTAGCTATCAATAAAGTTGGTGACATTATCTATAAGATTATCGTTGAAGATTTGCAGGCTAAAGCATTCCGGCAGAGCGGCGATGAATTTGTCATCCTGCTCAGACGAGATTTAGTGGAAAGCTTCTTATCAGTTGCTGCTACTTTCGGCGACATAGCATTCTCATATAACGAGATTCAATTAAGCACAGCTATGAGTTTCGGCTACGTCTTTAGCGATGGGAAAACCAACTTCATAGATTTGCTTGCACGCGCGGAAACCGCCTGTCAATCCGCGAAGGCGCAAGGGGATGGCGCTTGCATCGAATGGATTGAAGAGATGGAACTCAATCCGCTTGTGAGAATTGGCGGAAGATGCCTCAAATGCGCTGCCAAAATTAGCTGCAACGTGCCCCAACAGATCGCCCCAGCGCAACTAA
>JANMAD010000082.1:0-7352 GCA_031359515.1 Acidobacteriota bacterium
AACTCTTCCTGCGAGACGATGCCTTCGTCAACCAGCAGCGCGCCGAAGCGTTTGACCGGATCGCGCACGGCGTCGGTCGTGCGCTCCTCATCCGGGCGATAAAGTTTCTCGTCGTCCGAGAGCGAGTGCGAGTACGGCCGGATCACTTTCGCATGCACGAGCGCCGGCCCCTTGCGTGCGCGACAATAATCAACCGCGCGCTGCATCGTCTCAAGCGATTCAATCGGGTCTGTGCCGTCGCATTTTTGAATGAACAGATCGGGGAAGCCGGCGACGAGCCGCGCGATGTCGCCGCCCGCCGTCTGCACTTCGACGGGTACGCTGATCGCATAACCGTTATCTTCGATGAGGAACAGCACCGGCAGTTTCAGATTGCACGCCGTGTTCAACGCTTCCCAGAACTCACCCTCGCTTGTCGTGCCGTCACCAAGCGAGACATAGACGACTTCGTCCGCGTGAAAATTCTCGACCTTATCTTTTAGCTCAGCGATCAATTGAAACCGATAACCCGCCTCCGCGCAGCCGACCGCCTGTAAACACTGCGTACCCGTCGGCGACGACTGCGAGACGATGTTGAGTCCTTTATGGCCCCAATGCGAAGGCATCTGCCGCCCGTGCGAGTTGGGATCGGCGGCGGCGGCGACGCCCGACAGAAACTGTTCGCGCGGTGTCATGCCGAGTTGCAGACAGAGCGCGCGGTCGCGGTAATACGGATAGAACCAATCATACGCGGGCTTCAACGCCAACCCCGCCGCGACCAGCACCGCCTCGTGTCCCGCGCCGCTGATCTGAAAAAAGATTTTCGACTGCGCCTTGAGCTGTATCTCTTTGTCATCGATCCGCCGCGACAGATACATCGTCCGGTAGATGCCCACCATCTGCTCGCGGCTCAAGCCCCGATACTCCCGCGCCTTCAATTCGGTCGCCATAGCCAATCTCCTGCGATCAATATCAGAATTTGATCTTAATCAGTAACTCATCACGGCTGATACTAAAATGCGTCGCCACATCCTCAAGAATGGCCGCGAATGTTCCGATGCGTAAAGGATCGTGTCGTGGCACTGTCACGTGATGCTCGCCGCCTGCTGTCGTAGTTAGACGCAGATGGCTGCCTGTTTGCCGCGTAACTTGATAACCAAGCGCCCTAAGCGCCTTTGCCAACGTATCGCCGGATACGTCGCGCGGCAACTTCATGCGGCGATCACTTCTTCACGAACGAAGTGCAGGCGAATAACTTTTGGCCCTTGCCCTTCATCGAAATGGCAGCGCACAGCATCGCGCACTTGCTCGCGCAAGCCATCCAAATCGTCACTCTCGGTAAAGATGGACGCACCCAGCGCACGGGCCGTATAGCCGCCCTCCGGCGCATCTGCAACGAGAAAGATTAATTCATCCATCGCGCGCCCTTCCTACTCAATCCGCGTAATCGCTCTCCAGTGTTATGCGATAGTCTTCCGCCATCGAAGGGTGGCCGTGCGCTGTCGCCACCTCGATGCCGCGTTGATAGCTGGCCCGCGCGGCCGTGCGGTTGCCGAGTTTTTCGTATGCGCCGGCCAACATGCCGTAAGCGTTGCCTTCGTCGTTGGCCAGCTTCAGATAATCGTTCAGCGTGGCCACGACCTCCTCGTGCCGCCCCGCCTTCTCATACTCCTTCGCCAACCCGAACAGCACCATCGTGTTGTCGGGGTCACTCGCGAGCATCTGCTCGAACACTTCAATGCGTGATGCGGTCATAGTTTTTAGATTGTATGCGCCTTAGACGCGGCTCAGAAAGTTCTCCAACACGAAAATCTTGCGCAGCCGAAAGCGCAAAGGGCTTTCGACGATGGAGATTGCTTTCAGGTTCTCCAATTCGCCGACGAAGTACGGTGCAGGCGACGGCGGCACGGCCACTAACCAATCCGGTGCTGCAATGCCTAGCTCATCACATAGACTCTCGGCCGTCGAAGCCAGCACCGCGTCGAGTTTCCTGTCTGTCAATGCGAACGGCTCGGCGATGGCGCGCGGGTCTTTGTAGTAACGAAAGTCGTCCACGAAGTCCATCAGATAGACGCACCAGTTCGCCGGGTCGGCATCCATCCGCTCTTTCGTTGTGCGCAGGGTGATCACGGCTCGAACAACTCTTCGATAAAAAACTGCGTCGCCGGTTTGATCTGCTGGTGTGGATAATACCGCTCCAAGATCGCGAACACCTCCGCAGCCGTTTTCAGCCCCAGCGATTTTATCAACAACTGCACATCGGTCTTATCCGTCGTGTCCACGCGCGCCGCCAGCGCCTTCATGGCCAGCAAGTAGTCGGCTTCGGGCACGTAAACTTTCAGATGCGAATGATCAAAGAGCACGCGCTGCGAATGGGGCACAACAAAGCCTTTCACTGCGTCGTTCAACCAATCAGGCTTCAAGTCGTGCGCCGCAGCCACGCGCGCGGCCGCCTGTCGGATTTGCTGTGTCGGACGGAAGATCGCGTCAACATCTTTCGTGTTCGGGCGCGCGTCGAAGACGAGGCACATAACCGCGCCGCCATAGAGACAGACTTCGCCTTTGACGTTCATGGCGCGCAGTTCGTCGTTCAACTCTTCCAAGCACTGTCTGATCTCTGCCCTGTCCACAACTGCCTATTTGCCGATGATCAACTTGGCGATGGTCTGCAATTGCATGTTGGACGTGCCCTCGTAGATCGCGCCGATCTTGGAGTCGCGCCAGAATTTCTCGACCGGATAATCTTTGACGTAGCCGTAGCCGCCGTACAACTCAATCGCCTTTGACGCGATGCGCTCGGCGACGCGCGACGAGGTGAGTTTGGCCATCGCCGCCTCTTTGACGAACGGCAACCCCGCATCTTTCAAGCGCGCCGCGTTATAAACCATCAAACGCGCCGCTTCAAGGTCGGTGGCCATCTCTGCGAGTTGAAACTGCACGCCCTGAAATTGATTGATCGACTTGCCGAACTGCTGCCGCTCGGTCGTGTATGCGAGCGCAGCGTCTAATGCACCGCGCGCAAGACCGATCATCTGCGCGCCGATGCCGATGCGCCCTTCGTTTAAGGTCTCAATCGAGACCTTGTAGCCTTTGCCGAACTCGCCCAGCACGTTCTCTTTCGGCACGCGGCAGTTGTCGAAGATAATCTCGGTGGTGGACGAAGCGCGGATGCCTAGCTTGTTCTCTTTCTTGCCGACCGCGAAACCCTCAAAATCTTTTTCGACGACGAACGCCGTGATGCCCTTGTAGCCTTCTTCGGGTTTGGCGTTGGCGAAGACGACGAAAATCTCGGCCTCGTTGCCGTTCGTGATCCAAAGTTTCTGCCCGTTCAAAACGAAGTGATCGCCTTTATCAATCGCCTTCGTCTGCATGGCGAAAGCGTCCGAACCGGAACTTGCTTCGCTCAAGGCGTAAGCGCCGACCTTGCTCGCAGCGAGTTGCGGCAGATACTTTTTCTTCTGCTCAGGATTGCCCCAACGAATGAGCGCGTTATTGACGAGCGTGTTCTGCACGTCCATCAATACGCCGACTGACGGATCGACGCGCGACAGTTCTTCGACGCCGATGATCGCGGTGAAGAACGACGCGCCCGCGCCGCCGTACTCGTCCGGCGTCTCGACGCCCATCAAACCGAGATCGAAGAGTTGCTTGATGAGCGCCGGGTCCATCTTGCCCGCTTCGTCCATCGCCTCGACGCGCGGGCGCAACTCGCCTTCGGCAAACTCGCGCACGCTGGCGCGGAACATGTTCTCATCCTCGGAATAGATGGTCAGCGGCGTGCCCGTCAGACTCTCGGTGACTGCTTTACTCATGGCTCCTTTAAGATACCTTTGTCGTTGGAATCGAATCGAATTGGTTGCACAGTTGTAAGCCGTAGCATCGCCGATCAGAGCGTCTCCGGTCAACTCGCGAAAAGCAGTGCCGAGTGGGGAAGAGAGCGGCCAGAAGTTACTCAGAAGCTGTCTGCACAGTTCCGTTAGGGACGGTATGTTTGTAGCTGAAGGTCATGGCTTATCCGCTTAGCTCTAGCGGAGCGGCATGTCCACGTTTCGCTCCGATGGAGCTAGGTAGTAATGGCGTGTCGGGGGCTACAAACAGCCCGCTCCTCCGGAGCTGTGTTTATGGCGTGACGCCGGCCCGCAGTTGAGCCGTATGCCGCAATAACGTATCTTGCTGTTTACTCTTTAACCCCGGACGCACCATTAGGAGATCGACCGGCCGCGCCCCAGCATGACCGAGCAACCATCAACGACCAGTACGCCGCGCCGCTTTACGCCGCTCGGCATCATCTTCGCCGCGCTCGGCACGCTGCTCTTCGCTTACTACATCTGGCGCGCAGGCCCGCGCGATATCTGGCAGAACATGCGCTCGCTCGGCGCGGGTTTCCTGCTTGTGCTGGCCATCTCCGGCGTGCGCCCGCTCGTGCGTGCGTTTGCGTGGACGCGCTGCTTTGAAGCGCCGCAACGTTTACGTTGGCGTGATGCCCTGCGCGCCTATCTCGCGGGCGACGCGCTCGGCAACGTGATGCCACTCGGCATCGTCGTCAGCGAACCGACGAAGGCCGCGCTCGTGCGCGACCGTGTGCCGCTCAGCGCGGCTGTGGCCGCCATCGCCATCGAGAACTTGTTCTACAGTCTCTCGGTCGCACTCTTCATCCTCGCCGGCTTAGTCTCTTTGCTTTTGAGTTTTCCCTTGCCGCAGAAGTTGCGCATCGTGTGCCTGTGCGCCGTCGCGGGCGTGCTGTTCATCATCGTGTGCGGTTACGTCGTCATCTGGCGACAATGGAAGTTCGTCAGCCGCGCGCTCGAATTTCTGTATGTACGACGGATCGCACGCGGTTGGTTGGAGACGCGGCGCGTGAAGATCGCGGCGGTCGAAGCGCGCATCTACGGTTTCTACGCGCGCAACCGGACGCGCTTCCTGCCGATCATCTTGCTCGAAGCATGCTTCCATCTCGCGGGCGTGATGGAGAATTACGTGACGCTCTATTTCATCAGCCCCGTGCGCCCGACGTGGCTCGCGGCGTTCGTGCTGGAATCGGTGAACCGCGTCATCAATGTAATCTTCAAGTTCATCCCGCTGCGCGTCGGCGTGGACGAAGCGGGCACGGGCCTGTTCACGAAGGCCCTGCAACTCGGCACGACGAGCGGCGTCACGCTCGCCATCATCCGCAAAGCGCGCGTCGTCGTCTGGACGGCCGTCGGAGTCGTCCTGCTCGTGCGGCAAGGACTCTCGCTGCGCAACGCCGCCGCGCAAATCAGCATGGAGAAAGCGCAACTGAAAGAAGCGTTGAAGGCGGAACGATGAACGAAAGACCGCGCATCGTGCATGCTCGGTCAGCCGTCGTGCTGATCATCTTGGCGTTGTGCGTGATCGGTTTCGGCTTGCGCGTCAACGGGCTGGGGCGCGTCGGCTTCGCCGAGGACGAGATCAACAAACTCGAAGCGGTGCGCGCCTACGAGCGCGGCGACATCACGGAGAACGCCGAACACCCGATGCTGATGAAGGCGCTCATGTTCGTCTCGCTACGCGCCGCCGCAAGTTGGAACGCGCGCGTCGCGGCGGACAAACAAGTGAGCGACGAGACGGCGCTGCGTCTGCCCAACGCGCTCTTCGGCGCGCTCACGGTCGTCCCACTTTTTCTCTTAACGGCCGCTTTCTTTGATCGTCCAACCGGCCTCATCGCCGCCGCACTCTGGGCCTGCGGCATCAACGCCATCACCTACAATCGCATCGGCAAAGAGGACACGTTGCTCGTCTTCTTCATGCTCTGCGCCTTCTACTTCTACCTGCGCGCCAAGCAGACGAGCGGCTTCGAGCCGCGCTTGAAAAATAAGTTCTACGCCGGAAGCGCCGTCGCGTTCGGCTTGATGCTCGCGTCGAAATACTTCCCGCATTACTTCGGCTTGAACATGCTCTACCATCATCTCGTGCCGCAACGCGAGCGTGCGCTGGACGAGCCGCGTGGGCGCACGCCCGCGTTCTTCTACCCGCTCATCGGCGTCGCCTTTCTGCTCGCCAACCCGGCCCTGCTCTGGCCCCGCACATGGAGTTATCTGGCCGCTTACTCCGGCGAAGAACTGCTCACGCATCACGGCTACCTGATGGGCGACATGCTCTACATGAACAACGTGTCGCGCACGCCCTTCGGCACGCCCATCTATTTTTACTTGCTGTATCTCTTGATCAAGACGCCTTTGCCGGTACTCTTGGCTTTCGTACTCGGACTCGTTGCCTGTGTGCGCGCGTGGCGCAAACCCGGCCCCGCGTTTCTCTTGTTGATGCTCACGCTCTGGCTCGTGCCCTACTCGCTGTTCGGCGCGAAGTGGCTGCGCTACACGCTCTCGCTCATGCCGATCATCTACATGCTCGCGGCGGTCGGCATCGTCGCGCTGCTACGTTGGGGCGCGCTCTTAACCAAGCGCGGTCGTAGTTGGCGCATGCCCGCGCATCTCTTGCGTGCGCTCGTGCTGCTCGTCTTCCTCGCCGCCCCCGCGTGGCTCGCCTGCACGGCCGGGCCGCACTACGCGCTCTACACGAACGCGCTCGCGGCCAATCGCGCCGGCTACTATTTCCCGCACGACGAGTTCTACGACGACGGCCTACGCGAAGCCTTCAAGTTCGTCTGCGCCCACGCGCCGCAAGGCGCGACCGTCGTCCACGAGACGCCGGGCGTCGCTCGTTATTACTTGCAGCAATACGTCCGCACAGACCTGCAATCGCGCGCCCTCTCCGAACCGCAACTCGACGCGCGCAACGTCCCGCGCCCGGCCTATTTCATCCTGCAACGCGGGCGCACTTATTTCGAGAATCGCGACGAGACGAAACTCGTGCGGGCGCAGTACACAAAAATTTACGAAGGCTTCATTGACGGCTTAAGCGCCGTCGAGATTTACGCAGCCCAATGACAACTCTCTGCTTTGCGCCTTTGCGTGCGGCTCTTACGCGCGCAAGAATAAGCTCACGCAAAGACGCAAAGGCGCAAAGGGCGGACGCAAAGCGTTATGAGAACTAAGCGCACAAAGAAAATACTATTGCCATTCCTGTTATTCGCCGTCGCATTGCTGCTGTCGCTCGTGCCTACGCAGGCCGATAACACGGCGCAACGCGCGTGGGTGACGATTATCTCGACGACTGATCTGCACGGCAACATCGCCCCGCTCGACTACTACACGAACAAGCCGGACGCGCGCGGACTGGCGAAGGCAGCCACGATGATCGCGCAGATACGCAAAGAGAATCCGGGGGCGCTGCTGCTCGATTCGGGCGACACGATTCAGGGCACGCCGCTCGCCTACTATCACAACAAGCTTAACAACGCGCCCATCGATCCGATGATGCTCGCGATGAACGCGCTCCGCTACGACGCAATG